>CADEDX010000073.1 GCA_902826195.1 uncultured Bradyrhizobium sp.
CAGCCCGCAGCACCGTCGCTGTCGGGAAAACGGTGCGGCAATGTCAGCCTCACCCGCGTGCCCGGAACGTCCCCTTGATTGTCCCCCAGGGCGCCGCAGCGCGCCGCCTTGATCGAACCGGCGGCCGTCCCCTCCGGCGTGATCTCAAAACCCCTGCCGTCATCCTCGACCGTGATGCAGCCCCGCGCCAGGCCATCGGCATCGGCCAGCGTCTCGATCCGCACCGTGATATGCTTGGCGTCGGCATGCTTGACGGCGTTGGTCACCGGCCTCGTCGAGCAGCCGCACGATCTGGATGACGTGCCACGGCCGTAGCTCGGGATGCACCGGCAGGCCTTGCGCCGTGCCTGCGCGCCAGTCGAGCGCGATGCCGTGCGGGCGCAGTTGCGCACTCGCGCCACGAGCCGAGCGCCAGCATCAGGTCGCCGCCGATGTCGTCCATGGAATCGATGACGAGCCGCAGGTCCTTCAGCGCCGCGCGCGCCGCATCGGTTATATCAGCGCCACCATTGCCGCGTTCGCTCAGGGCCACGATGCTGACGAGCTGACCACCGAGCCCGTCATGCAGGTCGCGCATCAGCCGCGTGCGCTCGCGCGCCAGCGCCGCGGCGCGGGCACGCTCCTCCTCGCGGGCAAAACTGGCTTTCAGCTTCTCCTCGGCCACGCGCAGCGCAACAAGGCGCTCGGCAAAACTGTCGACCTCGTTCAGTGCATGGGCGAACCGCCAGGTCAGGCCGGCGCCGATCGCTACCAGCATTGCTGAATAGGACATCCGCGAGACGATGATGCGGTTCGGCACCGCCTGGAACACCGCGAGCATATCGGCGATCCAGCACGTCAGCATGATTGTCACCGCGCAGCCGAGCATGAAACTCGCGACGTTCTGCCGCTTTAGCGCCGAACGGGCGGTGATGACGGCCATCAGGACGAGCGACAAGCCGACCATCGGAACGGCGAGAACCAGAAACAGGCCGCGCACCAGCGTCTGGTTTCCGAACAGGCCGGCGAGTGCGAGCAGCCCGCCGGGAAGGAACAGGACCAAGCCATAGCGCGGCCATTTCATGCCGGAGAATAACAGCGCAAACGTCAGCACCAGCGCGCATTCGATCGGCGCGGAGGCGATCAGGATGACGTTGAGCCTCGAGAGCGGCGTCTCGTCGCCCATCGGTGTCTGCAGGAAGGCCTGCGCGACGCCGACGGCCATCCGCCGCGGCCAGCACGCCATAGGCCGGCTCATGGCGCCGCATCACCCACATGATGCCGAGAATGACCGCCAGGATCGCCTGCCAGGACGAGAACACCACCGGCAACGTGACGAAAAGCAGCGTCCGCAGATTATAGCTCGGGCGCAGCAATTCGTCGGGTCCGACCCAGATGCGGTCGAGGAATCCGGTGACCGGCTCCCAGATGAACAGCCGGATCGAGATCGCGTTGTCGCCGTCATGCAGCAGCGACGGTGGGATCACGGCGATCGCCGGCGTGTTGTGGTCCGGCCGGTTGGCGGCGGGATCGCGCCGGCTGTCGAGGATTGCGACGCCGTTGACGGTGACCTCGACGCCGCTGGTGAAGCGCGGCAGGAACACCGACCAGGCGCGCCCGGCCTCATCGGCAGGGCGGACGAATCGACCGCTGAAGCGCGGCGGATCGCTCATTGCATTCCGCAAGTGCGAGAAATACGGCAGCGTCATCGCGCGCTCGGCACCGGCCTCGGTGAGGTTGAACGCCGTGAGCTGATATGGCGCGGGAGGACCGCGGAGCGACGGCATGAGCGCCAGGACGCAGAGGCCGGCAATCACCGCCTGCAGCAGCAGATACTGGACGAGGCGCGACCTCCGCAGCCGCCGCCATCGGCGGACCGGCAGTCGTTCCGCCATCACGTCCTCGCCGCGGTCGTTCACAACCGGATCAGGCCTTGCTGGACCGCCTCGAACACCGCTTCGCCACGGGTGTGCACTTCCAGCTTGCGATAGATGTTCTTGATATGCCCGGGGACGGTCTGCCGCGACAGGCCGAGATGGCTCGCGATCTCGGCGTAACTAAAACCCTTGGCGATGCCCCAGAGGATGTCGATCTCGCGCGGCGTCAGTTTGGCGGTGTTTAGCGCGGGACCGGGTGGCGGCTCGGACGTGTTTTGTGTCCGCCGCACGATGAAGCGCGCGATCGAGGCCGAGATCGGCGAATGCCCGGTGACGAGGTCGCGCACGGTGGCAGCGATATCGGTCGGGAACGCGTCCTTCAGCAGATAGCCGGTAGCGCCGACCGTGATCGCCGAGATCACGCTTTCCTCGTCGCCGAGGATCGAGATCACCATAATCTCGGTATCGGGAAAGCGCTGCCGCGTTTCGCGGATCAGGTCGACGCCGTGGCCGTCGGGCAGTTGCAGGTCGGTCAGCAGCACCTTTGGTGCGCCCTGTGCGACGGGCCTCCGCGAGGGTGCCCGCGGCTTTCACCTGATATCCGGCCTTGCTCATGGCGTCCTGCAGCCGCCAAAGCGTCGGCGCGTCGCCCTCGACCAGCACGACCGAAATGGCTTCCGCTAGCGGCCCATCGCCCAATGAATTCATCTGATGCTCCGGCCGCCACCCCTGAGAACCTGGCCTAAGTGTAACGCCATAGCGGCTTTTTGCGACACCCATGTTCATGGGGCGGGAATTTACGAGATTCGAACGGGCAGGCGCGGCGGAAAAGCCTTATACGGTTGCTTCCCAACGAGGCCCTGAGATGCCGAAATCCCCCACGAATGCCCCACTGGACCAATACGCTTCAGATGCGGGCCAGCTTCCCGTCACGCCCAATGACGTCAAGGCGGCGGCCGCCGCCATCGCCGGCTCGGTCATCGTCACCGAATGCGACCGGAGCCGCACGCTGAGCGAGATCTGCGGCTGCCAGCTCTGGCTCAAATTCGAGAACCTGCAGTTCACGTCGTCTTTCAAGGAGCGCGGCGCGCTCAACCGGCTGCTGGCACTGTCGCCGGAGGAACGGCGGCGTGGCGTCGTCGCGATGTCGGCGGGCAATCATGCGCAGGGCGTGGCCTATCACGCCAACCGGCTCGGTATTCCCGCGACCATCGTGATGCCCGAGGGCACGCCGATGGTGAAGATCGCGAACACAAGGCGTCACGGCGCCGCGACGGTCATTTCCGGCAAGACGCTGGAGGAGGCCGCCGGGTTTGCGCGCACGCATGGCAAGGCGGAGAGCCTCACCATGATCCATCCCTATGACGATCCCCTGATCATCGCGGGGCAGGGCACCATCGCACTCGAAATGATCGCCGCCGTGCCGCAGCTCGAAATGCTCGTCGTTCCGACCGGCGGCGGCGGGCTGATCTCCGGCATTGCGGTCGCGGCCAAGGCGCTGAATCCGGAATTGCAGATCGTCGGCGTGCAGGCGCAGCTCTATCCCTCGATGTACAACGCCATCAAGGGCGAGGACCTGCCGATGCGTGGCGACACGCTCGCCGAAGGCATCGCGGTAAAGGCGCCGGGCGCCATCACCACCGGCATCATCCGCCGTCTGGTCGACGACATCGTGCTGGTCACCGAAGACCAGATCGAGCGCGCGGTGGCGATGCTGATCGCAATCGAAAAGACCGTGGTCGAGGGCGCCGGCGCGGCCGGCCTCGCCGCGGTGCTGGCCGCGCCCGAGCGTTTTGCCGGGCGCCATGTCGGGCTGGTGCTGACCGGCGGCAACATCGATACGCGGCTGATCGCTTCCGTGCTGACCCGCGAACTCGCGCGCGAGGGACGGCTCACGGAAATCGCTATCGATATCGTCGACCGCCCCGGACAACTCGCTGCCGTCTCGGCGCTGTTGGCGGAGGCCAGCGCCAACATCATCGAGGTCTCGCACCAGCGGACGTTTTCGGATCTGCCCGCCAAGGGCACGCTGCTCGAAGTCGTGATCGAGACGCGCGACCGCGCGCATCTGGAGGACGTGATGAAGCGGCTCGGCGAGGCCGGATTTGCGGTGTGGCTGCCGGGGCGGCGGTAGAGTCAATGCTTCGCGTAACTGCGGGAGACGGCCGTCGCCACCTTTGCTGCAAACCACGCAACCGAAGCGACCAGCACAGCGGTATAGAGGGCAAAGATGGGTCTGTAGGTTTGGCCGTTGAGATATCGGACCAGTTCGAGCACCTGAAAGAAGCCGATGCTGCCCAGCCAGATCAGCCGAACCACCCATTCTCAAGGATCGGTTTGAAATCGTCAGATGGTTCGTCGTTTGACATTTCGCTGCTCCTCGCTCGATTTTAGCGCGAGAGCATTGTCACTCCATGATCCCGGTCCTTACAGATTGATTCAAATTGGGTCCTTCGCCGGTCTCAAGCCTTGCGGGACGGGGTCGTCAAGGCAGGCCTTACGCTATCCGCGCGGTCCCCAGAGAATGACGCCCGCGCCGATCAGGCAGATCGAAGCACCTGTGATGTCCCAGCGATCGGGGCGCGAACCCTCGACGATCCAGAGCCAGAGCAGCGACGCGACGATGTAGATGCCGCCATAGGCCGCGTAGGCGCGGCCCGCTGCCTCGGTCTCCACCAGCGTCAGCAGGTAGGCAAACAGGACGAGCGAGACGGCTCCCGGCAGCAGCCACCAGATCGGTTTGCCGAGCCGCAGCCAGCCCCAGAACGCAAAGCAGCCGGCGATTTCGGCGACGGCAGCGCCGGCATAGACGATAGCAGTTCTCATCGGTCGAATTTCCCACGGCGTCCGCTGTCGTTCAAGGCAGCGGATCCGGTCGCCCCGCGCGGACCTCAATTCACCAGCCGCACCACGCCGGCGTCGCCGACATCATAGCCGCCGAGTTCGCCCGCACGCTCGGTAAAGCCCGCCCCGCGCATGAAGCCGAACAGCGCCTGTGGTCCCTTCATAAAATAGTCGCGCTGCCGCATCACGAGATCAAACCGTTCCCAGGCCAGCGGGAGGAAATCGAGCCCGGCCGACTTCGCTACGCTTCGCGTCGCGATCCCGCAATCGATGCGGCCGGCGCGGATCGCTTGCGCGATGTCGGGCCCGGTCGGAAAGGCCGGCTTTGCCAGCTTCAGATCGTCGGGCGCGATGCCGGCGCGCGCCAATAGCGCGAGCAGCAGCAATTGCGCGCCGGCGCCAGCCGGGCGCTGCGCCATCCGCGCGCGCGTGGTCGCGACCGAGGCCATGTCGCTCAAGCCCAGCGGATTGCCGGATGCGACCACAATGCCTTGCTCGCGCCGCGCAAACGCGATGACGACGGCATCATGTAATCCCGCTGCATCGGCCACGGCTTCGGGATTGGCAGTTTCGTCATCGCCATCGGGCTTATGCAGATGGATGGCGGCGATCATCACCTCGCCCCGTGTCAGCCGCCTGAGGCCTTCCTCGCTGCCCTCGGGCAGGCTGGCGAGGCCGGAACTGCTTTCGCGCAACGCCCATTCCAGCAGCGGGTCGTGACTGCCGCCGACGATCGGCGCCGCGGATGGCTGCGCCACCCCGGCGGTCGCGATCAATCCGGCGGAAACCCAGCGGTCGAGCGCGGCGCGCGAAAACAGCCAGCGTCCGGTCACCTTGCTGCAAGGCACGGCGCGGTCTGCCACCAGCTCGTACAGCTTGCGTTCCGACAGCCGAAGATAGTCGGCCGCCTCGTCGGTCGTCAGGAGTTCCCGTATACGCATTTATATGCACCTGGATGCAGCATTTCCGCAAATTGACCATGTTGGTACCATCTGCGCAAGATGTGTGCTGAACGGAATTCCCCATGCCGACCGACGCAACCGCCCTTCAACTCGTGCTCAGCGGCGACCCCGCGCTGTTCGCAATCGTGCGGCTGTCGCTGTATATCAGCCTGTCCGCGGTGGTGCTGGCCGCGCTGATCGGCATTCCCCTGGGCGCCTCGATTGCGCTGACGAAATTCCGCGGGCGGCAGGGCGTCATCGTGCTGCTCAACGCCCTGATGGGCCTGCCGCCGGTCGTCGTCGGCCTCGCCGTCTATCTGATGCTGTCGCGCTCCGGACCGCTCGGCGCGTTCGGCCTGCTGTTCACCCCCTGCGCGATGATCGTCGCGCAGACCGTGCTGGTCACGCCGATCATCGCCGCGCTGACGCGCCAGACCGTCGAGGATCTCTGGCTCGAATACCGCGATGAACTCACCGCGATGAATCTCGGGCCCGTCGGCCGCGTGACGGCGCTGATCTGGGATGCGCGCTTCAGCCTGGTCACCGCGCTGCTCGCCGGCTTCGGACGCGCGGCGGCGGAGGTTGGCGCCATCATTATCGTCGGCGGCAACATCGAAGGGTTTACCCGCACCATGACGACGGCGATTGCGCTTGAGACGTCCAAGGGCGACCTGCCGCTGGCGGTCGGCCTCGGCCTCGTGCTGATCGCGATCGTGATCGCCGTCAACGCGCTGGCCTGGACCGCCCGCCGTGCCGGCGAACGAATGGCAGGATGACCATGCGCGCGCCCGCAAGCGAACTGCCGATCGAATTCGATGACGTCACGGTGACGGCAGGTCCCGTCACCATTCTTGATCGTGTCGCGCTGACGCTGGCGTCGGGCGCGCCCACGGTGCTGATCGGCCCTAACGGCTCGGGGAAATCCACGTTGCTGCGGGTGGCGATGGGGCTGCTCGCGCCGTCGCGCGGGCGCATCACCTGGGGTGGGCTCGAAAACGTCCCGCCGCTGAAGCGCGCCATCGTGTTTCAGCGCCCGGCGATGCTTCGCCGCAGCGCTGCCGCCAATATCCGCTTTGCGCTGCGCGCCGCCGGCATTTCGCGCTCGGAGCATGCGCGCCGCACCAGTGAGTTGCTCGAACTGGTCGGCCTCGGTCATCTCGCGGATCGCGCCGCGCGTAAATTGTCTGGTGGCGAGCAGCAGCGGTTGGCGTTGGCGCGGGCGCTGGCGCGCGATCCGGCCGTGCTGTTTCTGGACGAGCCGACCGCAAGTCTCGACCCCACCGCCACCAAGGCGGTGGAGGACATCATCCGCGCCGTCAGCCAGCGCAACATCAAGGTGGTGATGGCGACCCATGATCTCGGCGAGGCGCGCAGGCTCGCTGGCGACGTCGTCATGCTTCACCGCGGCTGCATCGTGGAAACGGGTGCCGCCGCTTCGCTATTCGATACGCCGCAAACCGCCGAGGCCAGAACGTTCCTGGCAGGCGAATTACTCGTTTAGAGCATGATCCGGAAAAGTGGGAGCCGGTTTTCCGAAGAGATCATGCTCGAGATATCAATGGGAGAGAACACATGAACATGCTCACGCGCCGTCTGCTGATTGCGGCGACCGCCACCTTTGCACTCGCTGGTCACGCTTCCGCGCAGGACAAATCGATCGTAGTGGCCTCGACCACCTCGACGCAGGATTCTGGCCTGTTCGGCCACATCCTTCCGATGTTCAAGGCCAAGACCGGCATCGACGTGAAGGTTGTGGCGCAAGGCACCGGCCAGGCGCTCGATACCGCGCGCCGCGGCGACGCCGACGTCGTGTTCGTTCATGCCAAACCTGCGGAAGAAAAATTTCTGTCCGAGGGCTTTGGCGTCAAGCGCTATCCGGTGATGTACAACGACTTCGTCCTGATCGGCCCGAAGGCCGATCCCGCCGGCATCAAGGGCTCAACGGACATCGTGGCCGCGCTCGGCGCGATCAAGGCCAAGGGCGCCGACTTCATTTCGCGCGGCGACAAGTCCGGCACGCACCAGGCCGAGATCAATCTCTGGAAGGTCGCCGGCGTCGACGTCGCCAAGGACAAGGGCCCTTGGTACAAGGAGATCGGGCAGGGCATGGGCGCGGCGCTCAACACCGCCTCGGCGTCGAATGCTTATGTGCTCGCCGATCGCGGCACCTGGCTGTCGTTCAAGAACCGCGGCGATCTCGTCATCGCTGTTGAGGGCGACAAGCGCCTGTTCAACCAGTACGGCGTCATGCTGGTGAACCCGGAAAAACATCCGAGCGTGAAGAAGGATCTCGGCCAGCAACTGATCGACTGGCTGGTGTCGGCGGAGGGCCAGAAGGCGATCGCCGACTACAAGATCAACGGCGAGCAGTTGTTTTATCCCAACGCCAACGATTCCGGCGCGTGATGCGGACGCGGCTTTCGATAGCGCTCGCGCTCTTCGCGATCATGCCGGCGTCGGCGATGGCCGGGGAAGCGGTCTTGCTCCACGCCGCCGGCAGCCTGCGCGCCGCGCTGACCGAGGTGGCAAAGGATTTCGAAGCCGCAGGTCTCGGCAAGGTGCAGGCGAAGTTCGGCGCCTCCGGCCTGTTGAAGGACGAGATCGCCTCCGACGCCAAAGCGGAGGTATTTGCCTCAGCCAATATGGAGCACCCGCAGGCGCTGGCCGCAGGCAAGCGCAGCGGCCCTGTCGTGCTGTTCGCGCGCAACCGGCTGTGCGCATTGGCGCGGCCCGGCCTCGAGCTGACGCCGGCCGCGCTGCTGGACCGAATGCTCGACCCGCAATTGAAGCTCGGCACCTCGACGCCGAAGGCCGACCCGTCAGGTGATTACGCCTGGGAGGTGTTTCGCAAGGCCGAGACTCTCAAGGCAGGCAGCTTTGTCGCGCTCGAGAATAAGGCGCTGCAGCTCACAGGCGGGCCCTCCAGCCCGCCCACGCCGCAGGGCCGCTCGATATATGGCGAGCTCGTCGCGCAGGGTACCGCCGATATCTTCCTGACCTACTGCACCAGCGCGCTGGCCGCCCAGCGGGAGAATTCGGCGCAACAGATCGTGCAATTGCCGGACGCGCTCGCGGTCGGCGCCGATTACGGCCTGACCGTGATGAACGACGCTTCGGCGTCGGCGTATCAGTTCGCGCTTTTCATTCTTTCGACGGAAGGCCAGCGCACACTCGCCAAGCATGGCTTTGCCGCGCCGGGCCTGCCGCAATAGGAGTTTTGCGATGTCTCGTCCCGTTCTCATCATCGTGGCCTTGATCGTTTGGCTTGGGCCGGCGGTGGCCGAAGACGGCTGCGAAAAATTCGCATGGTCGCTCGCGCGCGAACGCACGGCGTTTGCGGCTTCGGACAAGACGACCGCTATGGCTGGCGACACGTTGACGGCGCTGCCCGCAGGCGCGCTGGTGATCCGCCTGCAGCCGGGCGGGCAGGTCTCGTTCGAAATGCCGCCGGAGCGCAAGCCGCGAACGGAGCAATGGCATGGTGGCACCGTGCGTCTGCCGGCGCTGGCAAAACCCGGCATCTACCAGATCACGCTGTCCGGCGACGCCTGGATCGACGTGATCCAGAACGGCCGCTACGCCCGCTCGGTCGGCAGCACCGGCCGCAGCGATTGCCCGGGCGTGCGCAAGAGCGTGCGGCTCGATCTCGATGCCAGCCCGGTCGTGCTGCAGGTCAGCGGCGTGGCGGCCGATACGGTCACCATCACGTTTGGGCCTGCGCAATAGAGGGCTGCGGGCGGTGGCCCATTTCTACTTTGCATGGGGTTGTTTTCGATGTTTTTGTTTTTGACCCCGCCGCGCCTTCATTTGACACACTGCCATTCATGTTCGTGAACATCCGTTAACGTAGTGATGCGAAGCTTAATGTCGCACTCCGGAACGGGCCGCCAGCCCGGCGATTAGCATCTACACGTTAACTGGAGTGCGATCATGAAGAAGCTAGCAATCATCCTGGCCATCGGTGCGTCGGCGCTGATCGGAAGTTCCGCGGCCAACGCTGCCGACAGTTCGGTCAATCCGAAGGCGCCCGTAGCTGCCAAGCAGGTGCCGACCGACATCAGCTCGCGTCACCGCCATGGACATTGGCGCGGGCATCACCACCAGCGCCACTGGGGCTATCGTCACCATCGGCCCTACTACAACAGCTATGGCTACTACGCGCCGCGTTCACACGGCTATTACGGCGGTCCGCGCCACTACCGCGGTGGTCCTGGCGTGACCTTCAGCTTCGGCAGCGGCGGCTATCGCGGCTGGTAACAGGACGCGCTGAGGAGAGAGGAAGCCCGCGAGCGTCGCGGGCTTCTTTCGTCTGGTTACGGATCAATGGCAAACGCCAAAGTGTTTTGGAGCCGTTGTACTAGCAAGCGACTGATCGATGGCGCTTGTGGCTGGATGGGTGTACGCAGGATGCTCTTGCCGTCCGTAGGGTGGCGATGTCCGATGAAGGAAACCCAAAATGAGCGAGCGACTCGATATGCTGAATAAGGCCCGTGCGCGCATGCTCGAGGACAGGGATATGCATGCGAAGGTGCTGGCCGCCCCGTTTGACCGCGATAAGGCCGAACGGGCCCGCAACAAGTTCATCGAGATCCAGATGCTGATCGATGCGCTGGACCGCGCGATCGGCGGAGAGAGGCCTGTCGCGGCACCGGTTGAGTCCGCCGCGTAGAGCGTCCGTGATGGCGTGACGCGCAAGTCACTGCCGCCGTTACGCCGTCGCGGGCTGACGCCGCGTCACCTTGCCTCAGCCGAGTTCGGCAAGACCTGATGGCCCGGATCCTGCTTTGACAGGTCCGTGCTGACCTGGTCCATTTCCAGCACGATGACACAGTTTGTGGAGCCGGTGCCATGGAAGAGCAGCAACTTCGAGATCTGATCGCAGACGTCAAGACCGGCCAGCTGTCGCGGCGCGACTTCGTTCAACGAATGATTGCGGTAGGCTTGTCGGCGCCGATCGCCGGGATGATGCTGAGCCAGTCCGGCGTCGCGATGGCCGCACCCGGGCTGACATACAAGCCGACCAGGGCTGGCGGCGGCGGCGTTTTGAAGCTGATGTATTGGCAGGCGGTGACGCTGCTAAATCCGCATTTCGCCGTCGGCACCAAGGACCAGGAGGGTGCCCGGATCTTTTACGAGCCGCTGGGGGGGTGGGACGGGGACGGCAATCTGGTGCCGATCCTCGCCGCCGAAATTCCGACCAAGGAGAATGGCGGGTTGGCCGAAGATGGCCGCGCAGTGATCTGGAAGCTGAAACGCGGCGTCAAGTGGCATGACGGGATGCCGTTCACGGCTGACGATGTCGTCTTCAACTGGGAATATGCCAAAACGCCGGAGACCGCGTCGGTCTCGATCGGCAGTTACAAGGACATCACGGTCGAGAAGATCGACGACTTCACCGTGCGCGTCGCTTTTTCCAAGCCGGCGCCGTTCTGGGCCGACGCCTTTGTCAGCGCCTACGGCATGATCATCCCAAAACATCTGTTCAAGGATTACGTCGGCGCCAAATCGCGCGAGGCGCCGAACAATCTGAAGCCGGTCGGCACCGGCCCCTATATGTTCGTGGATTTCAAGCCGGGCGACATGCTCCGCGCCAAGATCAATCCGAACTACCACGTGGCCAACCGGCCGCATTTCGACGAGGTGGAGGTGAAGGGCGGCGGCGACGCGGTGTCCGCGGCGCGCGCGGTGCTGCAGTCCGGCGAGTATGATTATGCCTGGAACATGCAGGTCGAGGACGAACTGCTGCTGAAGATGGAAGCCCTCGGCAAAGGCAGGATCAACATCACGCCGTCAGGCAATGTCGAATTCATGCAGCTAAATTCGACCGATCCCGCGGTCGAGGTCGACGGCGAGCGTGCCAGCATCAAGACCAGACACCCGCTGTTCAGCGATCCGGCCGTGCGCCAGGCCATCAATCTGCTGATCGATCGCGTGTCGATCGAGAAGTTCATCTATGGCCGCACGGCGCTGGCGACGGCGAACTTTCTCAACAATCCGGAAAAATTCCGCTCGAAGAACACCAAGTTCGAATTCAACATCGAGAAGGCGAACCAGATCCTGGAAGCCGCGGGCTGGAAGAAGGGCGGCGACGGGATTCGCGCCAAGGACGGCAAGCCGCTGAAATTCGTGTTCCAGACCTCGACCAACGCGCCCCGGCAGAAGACCCAGGCGATCGTCAAGCAGGCGTGCCAGAAGGCGGGCATCGATGTCGAGTTGAAGTCGGTGGTCGGATCGGTGTTCTTTTCCTCCGACGCCGCCAATCCCGACACTTACCCGCATTTCTATTGCGATGCGCAGATGTACAACACGACGATGCCGCAGGCTGACCCGCAGTTCTTCATGAATCAGTATGTATCATGGCAGGTGGCGAACAAGGACAACAAGTGGCAGGGCCGGAACGTCTCGCGCTGGCAGAACAAGGAATATGACGAGATCTACAAGCAGGTCGAGCAGGAACTCGACGCGGTCAAGCGCGCGGCGCTGTTCATCAAGCTCAACGACCTCGTCGTGTCGGATAATTACATCCAGCCCATCATCTCCCGCACCCGCGTCGCCGCCCTCGGCGGCAAACTGACCGCGCATATTTCGGGCTGGGACAACGATCTCTGGCAGCTTGCAAACTGGTACCGGGAGGCGTGAAGGCGGGGTGCCTGGGACGCCTGTCGCTAATGTCGGCGGCGGCGAGCGCATCAGCGTCAGGGCCCGAAAAAATTGGAGAAATTTTATTTATCTATGATGCAACGGTAGTCCGATATTTTCATGTCTGGCCGGTAGCGGTTATCGCTCTCTTAACCTTCCATGCTGTGCGGGAAGATGCTCGATGAAACAGCCGCTGTACCACGTTTCACAAGTTGATCATGAACTTCAGGACCACACGGCATCCGGTTCGATCAAAAAGCAGCTAAAGGCGCTCAGTCATGGCTGCGATCAAGCCGCTCATCGCGCAGCCACGAGCCCGAGCGGTAGGCGGCGGATGCCACCGCACTTGCGCCGGACTTGCGGCCAATGACCTTGACGTGAAGATGATAGATCGCCATCGCAATCAGATCAGTGGCACGGCAGAGCGCATGTCGGAACGACGTATAAGCGCGCCCTCCCTCGAAAAATTCTCGGGCGGGATTACACCGTCTCAAACCGTCCCGGCGACCTTACAGCACTATCCCCAGGGCTCAACTATCATCCCCTCATCACATTGCTGGAGAACGTGATGCGGAAGCCGTGGGATTTCGACGGGGAACTGAAAGCGCTTCAGGACAAGGCGCGCGACCTCAAGAGCCGCAAGGTGCAGCAGTTCGGCGAACTGGTCATCGCCACCGGGGCAGATAGCCTCAGCGTCGATGAACTGGCAGGAGCGCTGATCGTGACCAAAGATGCTGGAAAGAGGGAGGCGTGGGCCAAGCGCGGAGCCCCGTTCTTTCAGAGCCGGGCGCGGCGAGCTGCACCGGCAACTGAGCGCCACACAGGCGGCACTCGGGCGCAACCGGGCGGCGCGCAACCGTCAACAGGCAGCAAGGGCGCGGCACGATATGCGCGCATGGCAAGTCGAGCGCCGTAAGCGCACGCGGTACCTGATCGAATTAGGCGGCCTCGTCGTCAAGGCTCGTGTCGTGGACCTGACCGGCGATGACCGCGCCATAATCCTCGGCGCGCTGCTCTGGATGGCAGACAAGCTCAAAAGCAATCAAGCCGAACAGGCGCGAGCGCTCTGGGCCGCAAAGGGAAAGGAGCATTCCCTGAGGAACGGGCGACAGATGCGCCCGCCATCTCGCAGGAAACCCCACAGGGCCGGGCATGACCGATGGCGGGCGGCGCGGAGACTCCAAATATCGCAGCGCTGCCCGCTATCGTGCGGCTAGGCGCCTGTGAATTGGCGCCGGTTTCCGACGCCGATCGGCGCGTTAAGCTATTGATCCAGTTTGCGGTGGAGGGGTTACTCTCGGGCGCTTATTCGCACTTGGTGTTGGGAGAGGCTGCCCGGGAGCGGCTCGAGCGGCATCAGGATTTGCCCGACGTGTCAAGTTTTTCGCCCAAGCCGTCGGGTGCGGCAGCCGTCGGCTACTTTGCATGGGTTGTTTTCGAACTTTTGGTGCGAGCCACTTCGACCGGGCGCGACGGCAAAGTCCGGAAGGTGCGTGGCCGGCTACCGGTGCAGCCGGAGACGGCTGGCACATGGCTTGCTGAGAATTCCATCGGCGCTCCCATGCTTTGGCCGGAGCGTCGAACGTGGCTGGAAGGAACCAGGCGATGGACACGCTTTTTGCGATATGCGCCACCTATCAGGTGGATGACGGCCATGCGGCGGGCTTCATGCTGATGCGCAAGGAGCCGGATGGAGGCGCTAGGCCCTGGCCTATCCTTATCGCGCGCAAGGGCAATCATTTCTTCGGGTTCGAAAACGCCTGTCCGCACCAGGGCTCGCGGCTCGACACGGTGCCCGGAGAGTTCATGGACGAAGACGGCAATTTCATCACCTGCGGTAACCACCATGCCCAGTTCGATCTGGATACCGGGCATTGCTTCATCGGTCCCTGCCAGGGTCAGGCGCTGACGCCGATCAAGCTGATCATCGACGATGGCGACGTCTGTTTGAGCGGAATAGATCTGGCCGAAGAGGACGGGCTCGACATTCCGGAACCGGACGAGGTGCCGGAAGTCCAGATTACCTCGGATTGATCGAACCGCCGTCGTAACGGCTTCGATCGGTCAGCGTCGCCGCTCGGCGCGGCTGAAATTGCTGAGATGGCCCTCGCGCGCCGCTTGCGCCCGGGCGGATTTCATCAGGCCCCGGCTCTTGTTCTGCGGCGCCGTCAGCGACATCAGGCGCTGCAGCTTCTTGCTGCCGCAGCCCGGACAGACCGGCGTCTCGGAGAATCCGATCAGCAGTTCGATGTCCGCGTCGCATCTCGCGCAATGAAAACTATAAAGCGGCATGGCCGCGCCTCCGGTTGTTCGATCGGAAATATCCAACGGACACCGCCGTGCAGGAACCGGACCAGTCCGCACGGCTGCTGCCGCGCATCGCCGGCGACATCCGGTGTTCGACGATTTCGCGCTTTGTATCGAATGCAACAGCCGGTGTCGGAATATCGACACGCACCTGTTTTCCGAATCCGGAAAATGTCGGCAATCGATCCGATCCGTCGGCGTTGCCCGGCGGAAACCGGATGGCGCCGGACTGGCCCGGATCGTGCAAACCCTTCGTTATCGGAAAGTTCACGACGCCTGGCGTTGCGAAAGGTGGCAGCGCAGCCATGGTCGCCGATACGCGAAAAAGGCGTCCCCGAACGACGATCCGAGTTGGGGTCGGCGCTGGAGAATATCGTGCTCTGTCCATATCCCGGCGTGCCACCGACGATCGAGCGGCCTTTGGCCGAGCAAAAGACGATGGTGCTGACCGGCGCTTCACGCGGCATCGGACACGCGACGGTCAAGCGGTTCTCCGATGCAGGCTGGCGGATCATCACCTGCTCCCGCCATAAGTTCGACAGCGAGCTCTGTCCGTGGAATTCGGGTATGGACGACCACGTCGAGGTCGATCTCGGCGACCATCGTGCACTGCCCGGCGCCATTGCCGAAATCAAGTACCGGCTCGGCGGGCTGCCGCTTCATGCGCTGATCAACAATGCCGGGCTGTCGCCGAAAAATGACCAGGGCGGCCGGCTGACGTCGCTGACGACACCGGTCGAAACCTGGATGAGCGTCTTCCATGTCAATTTTCTCGCACCGATCCTGCTGGCGCGGGGGCTGTTCGACGAACTGAAGGCCGGTGCCGGCACCGTCGTCAATGTAACCTCGATCGTCGGCTCCCGCGTGCATCCGTTCGCGGGCACCGCGTATGCGACGTCGAAAGCCGCGCTGGCCTGCCTGACGCGGGAGATGGCGCATGATTTCGCGCCCCACGGCGTCCGCGTGAACGCCATCGCGCCGGGCGAGATCAAGACCGATATCCTGTCGCCGGAAACCGAAGCGATGTTCGCGCCGGTGATTCCGATGCGCCGGATCGGGACGCCCGACGAAGTCGCCAAGGTCATCTACTTCCTGTGCTCCGACGCCGCGAGCTACGTGACGGGCGAAGAAATCAAGATCAACGGCGGACAGCACGTTTGAAACGTTCTGCATCGAGGAGAGGCGCTGCGGGGTGTCGCAACTTTAGCCGATCAGAATTGATCCAGATCAATGCGGAGAGTGCGGCAACGGTTCGGGCGCCGCAACGCCCGCAAATACGAGGCCCCGTCGCAGGCGTCGCGACGGTCGATAAAATAGCAACTCGCGCCGTTTTGTTCTGCAGCGATGCGGCAAAGTTGGGCGCGACAGCGGTGCAGAGATGAGACAGGATAGCAGCAATTCTTCAGAAACGTCGGTGGGAAGCGACCGGGACGATGGAGAAAAAGCCATGGCCCACGCTGATGCGTCCGCTGTCGAACATCCGGCAGCGCAGCCTAGCCCGCCGCCGATTCCCTTAAGTGAGATTGCGCTCACGGGAATCTACGAGATTTCCAAGATTCTCAACGCGCCGAACCGGCTGGAAACGACGCTGTCGAGCGTTCTCAATGTGCTGTCGTCGTTCCTGCAAATGCGTCACGGTGTGATTTCGCTGCTAGCGGACGACGACGTTCCCGATATCACGGTCGGCATCGGCTGGAACGAGGGCACCGACGACCGTTACCGGTCCCGGTTGCCGGAACTCGCGATCGGACAGATCGTGGCGACCGCCGTTCCGCTGGTGGTCGAGGACGTCGCCACCCATGCGCTGTTCGCCACCGATGCGGCCGCACTCGGCGCTGCGGACCACACCCGGGTATCGTTCATCGGTGTGCCCATCCGCATCGGGTCCAAAGTGATCGGAACGCTGACCATCGATCGGGTCTGGGACGGCCGATCGGTGTTCCGGCTCGATGCCGATGTGCGTTTCCTGACCATGATCGCCAATTTGATCGGACAGACGGTGCAGCTCTACCGGGTGGTTTCGCGGGACCGCGACCGGTTGATGGCCGAGAGCCACCGCCTGCAGAAGGAATTGTCAGGACTGAAGCCGGCGCGCGAGCGCAGGAAGGTGCTGATCAAGGGCATCATCGGCGACAGCCCCGCGCTCCGTTCGCTGCTCGATAAGATCCTGATCGTGGCCAAATCCAATTCCACCGTGCTGCTGCGCGGCGAATCCGGCACCGGCAAGGAGTTGATTGCCAAGGCGATCCACGAGCTGTCGCCCCGCGCCAAGGGACCGTTCGTCAAGATTAACTGCGCCGCGTTGCCGGAATCGGTGCTCGAATCCGAATTGTTCGGTCACGAGAAGGGGGCCTTCACCGGCGCCATCAGCTCGCGCAAGGGTCGTTTCGAGCTCGCCGACAAGGGCACCATCTTTCTCGACGAGATCGGCGAAATCTCGCCCGCGTTCCAGGCCAAATTGTTGCGCGTGTTGCAGGAACAGGAATTCGAGCGGGTCGGCGGCAACCATACCATCAAGGTCGATGTGCGCGTCGTCACGGCGACCAACAGGAATCTCGAGGAAGCGGTGGCGCGCAACGAATTCCGCGCCGACCTTTATTATCGCATCAGCGTGGTGCCGATGCTGATGCCGCCGCTGCGCGAGCGTCGCAGCGACATCCCGCAGCTGGCAAGCGAGTTCCTCAAGCGGTTCAACGAGGAAAACGGTCGGGACCTTTCGCTCGATACCAGTGCGCTGGAAGTGCTGATGGGCTGCGGCTTTCCGGGCAACGTGCGCGAACTCGAAAATTGCGTGCAGCGGACCGCGACCCTTGCGAATGGCTCCGCCATCGTGATGGACGATTTCGCCTGCCGCAAGAACGAATGCCTGTCCGCGATGCTGTGGAAAGGCCATTCGGAAGTCGCTCCGGCGCGGCTGCGGCCGGCGGTTTCGCTGCCGGTGTTGCCGCGCACCGCCTCGGGTAGTGCCGGGAGTCCCGGTTCGCCACCGAGCCCGCCCGCCGCCGCATCTTTTCCGGCTCCCGCGGACGCCCCGGCGGCGATCCG
>CADEDX010000074.1 GCA_902826195.1 uncultured Bradyrhizobium sp.
GTAGGGCGAGCGCGATCCGCTCTTTGCCGGTGCCGGATTCACCCGTGATCATCACGGCGGCCGAGGTCGGCGCCACCAGCTTGACCTGCCGCAGCGTGGTCTGGATTGCCTCGCTCTGGCCGATGATGCCGCGCGGGTTGGTCTCGATGCGGATTTCTTCCTGGAGATAGGCGTTTTCCAGTTCGAGACGTTCGCGCAGCCGGTCGACCTCGGCGAGCGCCGCGTGCAGTTTTTCGTCGGCCTCACGGCGCTGGCTGACGTCGCGGAACACGATGACGGCGCCGACGACCACGCCACGGTCGCGGATCGGCGTCGAGGTGTACTCGACCCAGACCGGCGTGCCGTCCTTGCGCCAAAACACCTCGCCCTCGACCTGGTGTACGGCGCCGTCGCGAAATGCCGCGTAGATCGGGCAGTCGTGATCGGGATAGTGCCGTCCGTCGTGATGGGTGTGATGGACGATCGGGTGGATGGCCTTGCCGACCAGTTCTTCCGCGCTCCAGCCCAGCATGCGCTCGGCGGCGGGATTGACGAAGGTGGTCTTGCCTTCCGCGTTGACGCCGTAAATGCCCTCGCCGGCGGCGCGCAGGATCAGCTGGTTTTCGCGCTCGATGTCCTGGAATACGCGCTCGACCCGCTGCCAGGTCGCGATGCCACCGCGCATGTGCTGCTCCGCCGCCGCGTCGACATAGCGGCGGCGGCGCGCATCGAGGTCGCTCATGGTGAGCAGCACCATCGGGCGGCCATCGGCCCGCACAAGGGAGCCGGCATATTCGAGCCGGAGCGTTTGCCCGGTGGCGTGGCGCGGCGTGAGCGCGCTGGTCCAGTAAGCACCCTTGTCGAGCACGGCCTGGGTGAACATGATCAGGGCAGGCAGTTGCCCGCTGTGCAGCGCGCTGACTCTGGTCTGCCGCAGAAGTGCACGATCGTAGCCGAGCAGGGTGCAGGCGGCTGGATTGGCATCGACGATCAGGTCGGCGTGGGGATCGAGCAGCAGGGTCGGCTCGATGCCGAATTCGAACGCGGCGGCGCGCAAGCCCGCATCTTGCGGAGCGGCCGTCGAACTCAACGCCAGATCCATCGACTTACTCCGAAAAATCGTAATTTAACTACGAATTCTCGTCTATCACGAAATTTCGTAATGGCCAACATCAGGCCAAAACCCTGCGACATCAGCGCAATCGCCAAAGAAACGGGCTGGCATATGCCTTGCTTAATTACGGGGCAGCACCGGTGCAGGAGGCCCCCATGTCTACCTTCGACAATCCTTTCGATCCCGACCGCCGTCTTCGCGCGGGTGGCTGTTCTTGCGGCCAGCATGTCAGCGAAGCCGAGCATGAACATGCGGCACTCGCGCTGCGCTGCGAGCCTCAGCCCAGCGAGGAGAAGCGCTACGAGGGCGTCGTGGCGTCTGCCGTGATGCGGGCGATGTTTCCGAAAGAGGTGGCGCGGCGGGCGTTTTTGAAATCGGTCGGCGCCTCGACCGCGCTGGCCGCGATCTCGCAATTCTTCCCGCTGCAGACCGCAACCGAATTGTTCGCGCAGGGTGGGGTGCCCGAGAAGAAGGACCTCAAGGTCGGCTTCATCCCGATCACCTGCGCAACGCCGATCATCATGGCCCATCCGCTCGGCTTCTATTCCAAGCACGGCCTCAACGTCGAGGTGGTGAAGACCGCCGGCTGGGCGGTGATCCGCGACAAGACCATCAACAAGGAATACGACGCCGCCCACATGCTGGCGCCGATGCCGATCGCGATCTCGCTGGGGCTGGGCGCCAATGCGATACCGTTCACGGTGCCGGCGATCGAGAACATCAACGGGCAGGGCATCACGCTCGCCGTGAAGCACAAGGACAAGCGCGATCCGAAGGACTGGAAGGGCATGAAGTTCGCCATTCCGTTCGACTATTCGATGCACAATTATCTCTTGCGCTATTACCTGGCCGAACATGGCCTCGATCCCGACACCGACGTGCAGCTTCGCTCGGTGCCGCCGCCGGAGATGGTCGCCAATTTGCGCGCCGACAACATCGACGGCTTCCTCGCGCCCGACAACATCTGCCAGCGCGCGATCTATGACGGCGTCGGCTTCATGCACATCCTGTCCAAGGAAATCTGGGACGGTCATCCCTGCTGCAGCTTTGCCGCCAGCCGCGAGTTCATCACCAGCTCGCCGAACAGCTTTGCGGCGCTGACCCGGGCGATCGTGGACGCGACCGCCTATGCGTCGAAAGCCGAGAACCGCAAGCAGATCGCGGAGGCGATCGCGCCGGCGAATTACATCAATGCGCCGGTCACGGTGCTGGAGCAGGTGTTGACCGGTACCTATGCCGACGGGCTGGGCGGGGTGAAGACCGACGCCAAGCGCGTCGATTTCGATCCGTTCCCCTGGCAGTCGTTTGCGGTGTGGATGCTGACCCAGATGAAGCGCTGGGGCCAGATCAAGGGCGATGTCGACTACAAGGCGGTGGCCGAGCAGGTCTATCTCGCGACCGACACGAAAAAGGTCATGGCCGAGATGGGGCTGACACCGCCGGCGACGTCGTACAAGTCGTTCTCGGTGATGGGCAAGACGTTCGACCCGGAAAAGCCGGACGATTATCTGGCCAGCTTCAAGATAAGGAAGGCGTCGTGAGGGCGGCGGCGCAACATTTACCGTCGTCATCCCCGCGAAAGCGGGGATCCATGCTCCGCGGCGTTAGTGGTGAAGGAAGGTCTATGACATCGCGCGTAAAACAGACGGCACGGCGTATGGGTCCCGGCGTTCGCCGGGACGACTGCTGAGAGAGTTTACCCATGACCTTCTCCCTCCGCTTCCGCGCAGCCGTCGTCTCGATCGCCCTGCTCGCTGCCTTCCTCGGCATCTGGCATCTCGCCACGCGGTCGACGGCTACGACCACCACGATGTCGCCGGAATACGCAAAGCTGATGGGACTAACGGCGACGCAGGGCAAGTCGGCGATGCCGGGTCCGCTCGATGTCGGCGCGAAATTGTGGGAGCACTTCAAGCAGCCGTTTTATGACAAGGGACCGAACGACAAGGGTCTCGGTATCCAGCTTGGCTATTCCATCGGCCGCGTCGGGCTCGGCTATCTGCTGGCGGTGATCGTTGCGATTCCGCTCGGCTTTTTGATCGGCATGTCGCCCTTGATCAGCAAGGCGCTCGATCCGTTCATCCAGGTGCTGAAGCCGATCTCGCCGCTGGCCTGGATGCCGCTGGCGCTCTACACCATCAAGGATTCCTCGATCTCGGCGATTTTCGTAATCTTCATCTGCTCGGTCTGGCCGATGCTGCTCAACACGGCCTTCGGCGTCGCGGCCGTTCGCAAGGAGTGGATCAACGTCGCACGCACGCTGGAGGTCGGCACCATCAGGCGCGCTTTCACGGTGATCTTGCCGGCGGCGGCGCCGACGATCCTCACCGGCATGCGGATATCGATCGGTATCGCCTGGCTCGTGATTGTCGCAGCCGAAATGCTCGTCGGCGGCACCGGCATCGGCTACTTCGTCTGGAACGAGTGGAATAATCTCTCGATCACCAATGTGATCATCGCCATCCTGCTGATTGGCGTCGTCGGCATGCTGCTGGACCAAATCCTTGCGCGTTTTACGCGCATGGTCACGTTCCCGGAGTGAGGCGATGACCGACAAGTTCATTTCCATCGAGGGCATCGCGCGGCGTTATCCCGGCGCGGATGGTGCCCCAATCACCGTGTTCGAGGATCTCTGGCTCTCGCTGAATCGCGGCGAGTTCGGCTGCGTGATCGGGCATTCCGGCTGTGGCAAGACCACGGTGCTGAACATCCTCGCTGGACTCGATGAACCCAGCGAGGGCGCCGTCATCGTCGACGGGCAGGCGATCGAGGGCACCAGCCTCGACCGCGCCGTGATCTTCCAGAGCCATGCGCTGCTGCCGTGGCGCACCGTGCTCGGCAACGTCGCCTACGCCGTCACCTCGAAATGGCGCAAGTGGGACCGCGCCAAGGTCAAGGCGCACGCGCAGAAATTCATCGATCTGGTCGGGCTGACCGGGTCCGAACACAAGCGGCCGTCGGAATTGTCCGGCGGCATGAAGCAGCGCGTCGGCATCGCACGCGCGCTGTCGATCACGCCAAAGATCATGCTGATGGACGAGCCGTTCTCGGCGCTGGATGCGCTGACGCGGGGTACGCTGCAGGACGAGGTGCGCCGGATCTGTCTGGAGACCGGGCAGACCGCGTTCATGATCACCCACGACGTGGATGAAGCGATCTATCTAGCCGACAAGATTTTCCTGATGACCAATGGCCCCGGCGCGGTGCTGGCGGAGATTGTGGAGAATCCGCTGCCGAAGGATCGCGGCCGGATCGATCTGCATCGCCACCCACTCTACTACGCGCTGCGCAACCACATCGTCGATTTCCTGGTCAGCCGCAGCAAGACATTTACGGCGGCGACGCCGGATCATGACCCGCGCAACGTGCCGGTGGTGCGGCCCGGCTTGAGCGAACCGACCATCGTTGTGGCGCCGAGCCTGGTCGAGGCCAGTTCAGCCCAGAAGATCGCGCGTTAGATTTCAACAGGAGACCACCCATGAAACGCGAAGACCTCACGGAAAAGCTGCTCGACATCAAGCGCGAGAAGGGCTGGAGCTGGAAGCACATCTGCGAAAAGATCGGCGGCTATTCGGAGGTGCTGATCGTCGGCGCCATCATGGGACAGATGAAGCTGACCAAGCCGCAGGCCGCCAATGCCGGCGAACTGTTCGGGCTTTCGAAATCCGAAACCGCGATGCTGAATGAAGTGCCGATGCGCGGCACCGGCACGCCGATGCCGCCGACCGATCCCCTGATCTACCGATTCTACGAAATGGTGATGGTCAACGGCCCGGCGTGGAAGGCGCTCATCGAGGAGGAATTCGGCGACGGCATCATGTCGGCGATTGATTTCGACATGGCGATCGATCGCGTCGCCAATCCCAAGGGCGACCGGGTCAAGATCACGATGTCCGGAAAATTCCTGCCGTACAAATATTACGGCGCCAGCGGCAACGTGCCGGAGTACGGGTTCAAGGAGGAGTGACACTCTCTCCACCGTCATTGCCTGCGACAAACGCGAAGCATTTGCGCAAGGGAGCGAAGCGACGAAGCAGTCCATGCCTCCGCATGCCGCGAGATCAATTGCTTCGCTGCGTTCGCAATGACGGGTGAAGGCGGTTACTTAAATGCAGCCCTGACCTCCTTCATCGGCGCCATCTCGCGCACGAAGGTGAACGACCCGTGATCCTTCATCTCGCGGGCGCTCCGCATGAAGGCGGCAAGCGCGTAGCGCGCCATCGCGCCGCCGACGCTGATGCGCTTGACGCCGGCTTTCGAGAGCTGATCGAGCGTCAGCGTCGGGTCGGCAAAGCCCATCACCAGATTGAACGGCTTGCCGATGGATGACACCACGGTGCGGATGGTGTCGAGGTCGTAAAGGCCGGGCGAATACAGCACGTCGGCGCCAACCGCCTCGAACGCCTGCAGTCGCTTGACGGTGTCGTCGAGATCCTTGCGGCCGTACAGGAAATTCTCCGCCCGCGCCGTCAACGTGAACGGGAAGGAGAGCGCACGCGCCGCCTCGGCGGCCGCATGCACGCGCTCGACTGCGAGGGAGAAATCATAGATCGGTTCGCGCGGATTGCCGGTGAAATCCTCGATCGAACCGCCGACGCAGCCGGCCTCCGCCGCGCGCGCGATCGCCTTCGCCGCGGTCTTCGGATCGTCAGCGCCGCCATTCTCCAGATCGGCATTGACGGGCAGGTCGGTGGCGTCAGCAATTGTCCGGCAGTTCTCGATAATGGCGTCGAGGCCGACGGTGACGCTGCCCAGCGTGTTGGCGACGCCGAGGCTTGTGGTCGCCAGCGCCTCGAACCCCATCGCGGCGAGCAGTTTGGCCGTGCCGGCGTCCCAGGGATTGGGGATGATGAAAGCGCCGGCGCGCGCATGTAGTGCGCGGAAGGCTTCGGCTTTTTCCATCTGGGTTTGCATCGGCAATCTCCGCTTCGTTGGTTGGCCGGTCCTGGCACGCACCAAAGCTAGCGGGCTGGCTCCCATCAGCCAAATTTGTTAATTATCTATCTATCATCAGCTTTTTGCATGGAAGAGACATGGACAGCGATACGCTTCTCACCTTCCTGACCGTTCACCGCCGCGGCGGCATTTCGAGCGCGGCAAAGGCGCTGCATCGCTCGCAACCGGCGATCTCGCGGCGTATTGCGTTGTTGGAGCAGGAACTCGGCGTGCCGCTGTTCGAGCGGATCGCCGGGCGCACGATGCTGAGCGATGCGGGGCGGGTGATGGTGCCGTATGCCGAGCGCGCGGTCGCGGCCGCCCAAGACGCGGAGAATGCGATTCGCGCGCTGGCGCGGCCGAATTCAGGACCGGTTGCGCTCGCGGTGGTCAGCACGCTGGCCGGCGGGCGGCTGTCGACGATTTTAAAACGCTTCGCGGCCGAACATCCCGAGGTCGAATTGAGCCTGCGCACTGCGACCAGTGCGGAGGTCAGCGATCTGACCCGGCGCGGCGAGGCGACCATCGGCCTGCGCTATGACCGCGACCGTTCGCGCGATCTCGATTGCGAGTTGCTGTTTGCCGAACGGTTGCAGGTGGTGTGTGCCCTCGATCATCCGCGTGCCGGCCGCCGTATCGCGAAGTTGGCCGAATTGAGAGGTGAACGCTGGATTGCGTTCCCCGCGGTGCCGGGGCGGCGCGAGATCACGGCCTCGCATGTGTTTGCGCTGTTTCAGACCACGGGCTCGGTGAAATCGACTGGACGCCGGTCGACAGCCTGACAGCGCAGAAGCGCCTGGTCGAAGCCGGCCTCGGCATCGCGATGTTGTCGGAGAGCAATTCCGCGGAAGAACGGCGGCATAAGACGATCGCGACCATCGATGTCGGCGATCTGAAGGCGAGCGATGACGTCGTCACGATAACGCGCCGCGGCGGATTTTTGAGCGCGGCGGCGCGGCGGTTGCTGGAGATCGTTCGGAAGGAATATAAAAAGGCGCGAATGGCGAATTGCGATTAGCGAATGGAACTATTCGCTATTCGTCACTCACCGTTCGCTGTTGCTTACGTCCCCGCCTTCACCTGGAGGGCCGCTGTCGCCATCAGCTCGTCCATCTTGACGCGCACCTCGGCGGCGGTGACGGCAAGGCCCTTGGCGGCGAAATCCTTCATGACCTTGTCCTGGACGTCCTTGTCGCCGGCTTCCTCGAAGTCGGCCGCGACCACTTCCTTGGAATAGGCGGTGGCGGCATCGCCCGTCAGGCCGAGTTTTTCGGCTGCCCAAAGACCGAGCAGCTTGTTGCGGCGCGCCTCAGCCTTGAACTTCTGCTCCTCGTCGAGGGCGAACTTCTTCTCAAAACCTTCCTCGCGCTTGTCAAAAGTGGTCATTCTCTGGTTCCAATCCCCGGAAATGGTAAAGCAGGCGGCGTTGTCGCAGCCCGATCGCCTACCTAAATAGAGGGGACGAATCGGTAAAACAACGGGCTGTTAGGCCGCAGGGCGATCGGGATAAGTTGGGCCCAATTGAGCCGGATCGATTGTGCTGCATGGGCCAATCGGATACGTTGCCCTAAGGCGAGGTTCTTGTTCTGTTTCCGGTCGTTCTGTTCGGAATCTGGCCTTCACGGCAGCTCCGTCGTGGTCGCAAACCCTTGTCATCCGGAGCACACCAATTTCATGGATTTCAACAAAACACGGTACATCCCAATGAGCCGTCGACGCCGTATTTATGAAGGCAAGGCCAAGGTCCTGTATGAAGGCCCTGAGCCGGGTACCCTGATCCAGCACTTCAAGGATGATGCGACCGCGTTCAATGCCAAGAAACACCAGGTGATCGAGGGCAAGGGCGTTCTCAATAACCGGATTTCGGAGTACCTGTTTCAGCACCTCAACGACATCGGGGTGCCGACCCATTTCATCCGCCGCCTCAACATGCGCGAGCAGTTGATTCGCGAGGTCGAGATCGTGCCGCTGGAAGTGGTGGTGCGGAACGTCGCGGCGGGATCGCTGTCGCAGCGCCTCGGCATCGAGGAGGGCACCCAGCTGCCGCGCTCGATCATCGAATTCTATTACAAGAACGACCAGCTCAACGATCCCATGGTGTCGGAAGAGCACATCACCGCGTTCGGCTGGGCCACGCCGCAGGAAATCGACGATATCATGGCGCTCGCCATCCGCGTCAACGACTTCCTGACAGGCCTCTTCCTTGGAATCGGCATTCGCCTCGTCGACTTCAAGATGGAGTGCGGGCGGCTGTTCGAGAATGAGATGATGCGGATCATCGTCGCCGATGAAATCTCGCCCGACTCCTGCCGGTTGTGGGACATCAAGTCGAACGAGAAGCTCGACAAGGATCGTTTTCGCAGGGATCTCGGCGGGCTGCTTGAGGCCTATACCGAGGTCGCAAAGCGGCTTGGCATCCTTATGGAGAACGAGCGTCCGGCCGGTACCGGCCCGGTGCTGGTGAAGAGCTGAGGTTAAAATCGTGAAGGCACGCGTTACCGTTACGTTGAAATCGGGCATTCTCGATCCGCAAGGCAAGGCCATCGAAGGCGCGCTGAAATCGCTCGGCGTCGATGGTGTCGCCAGCGTCCGCCAGGGCAAGGTGTTCGACATCGAGCTGTCGGGCGCCGACAAGGCCAAGGCCGAGGCGGCATTGAAGGATGCCGCCGACAAGCTGCTGGCGAATACCGTGATCGAGAATTACGCGATCGAAATGAAGGCCTGAGCGTGGGTTAGTTGGCCATCGGTCAGGTGATGGAGGTCGCGAGTGCGGTATTCGTGATCTCTACTCTTGGTTGAGTTTGAGAGAAACTGCACTTTCGATGGTTTTGGAGCTGGTGGAACCAGCCGTAATCGGCTAAGGGAACCGTCGGTCGGTGCTCCGCCGACGCTCTTCCTTGCACCCGACAATAGCCATGAAATCCTCCCCGCGTTTTCCGCCATCGGGCGTTCTTTTCTCAAAACTCTATTAAAAGTTGTGTCAGGCGCTTTCTTCGCCATGCTCTTCGTCGCTGCGCCTGTGATGGCGCAGGCGCCGGGATCCACGCGGGTCCTGATCCGCAATCCCGACGTGGGCAAGTGGGCCGGCAGCCGTAATTTCCTCAGCAACAGTTCCGGGCAATACGTGTGCCGACCGCTCGCATGTCCGGCGCCCTCCAAGGTGACGGTGCGCATCTCGAGCAGTCCGACGCGAAGTCCCGACCGTCAGGCCCTGGCGAAATATGCCAGCCAGACGATCCCGGCGGCGGTCGAGCAGGCCAATTCGAATGCGGCCTCCAGCCTGACGCCGGGGGGCAAGATCGAGCGGCTTTCCAGTTCGGCCACCCAGATGCGCGGCTATCCGGCGATTGCACAGGAGATGCGTTTCCTCGGCGGCAAGGAGCCGGTCTACATGAGCAAGGTGACCATGTTCGTGAAGTCGGCGCTGGTCGATATCGCTGCCTTCTCGCCATCGCGCGAGACGGCGCGGCGCAACTGCGATCTGTTTGCCGGTGCGATGCAGGTCGAGGACGTTCCGCTGCAGCGCTAGAGTTCTGCGGCAAGGTGTTGATTACCATTCATAACGACAGGTTGGGAAGATCGGCCTGACAGGCCGAGAGTGCGGAGTGGGGACTTCGATAAAATTGCGGTGGGGCGTGCTTCGGCTGGCGGCGATCGCCGCGGCGACGGTTTGGCTTGCGGGCTGCGTGACCGCGGCGGTAGGGCCGGATCATGCGGGGACGCGGGTGCGTTACAAGTCGCCCGATCCGCAGAAATGGATCGGCAACCAGGTGTTCGGCGACCGTCGCGCGATTTTCCGCTGCCGTCCGCTGGCCGGCCCGGAAATGTCCGTTGTCAGCGTTCGCACCGCGGCCAGTCCGACGCGCAGCCCCGATCCGCAGGCGCTGCAGAAGTTCACCCAGGAGAGCGCCGCGCGCGAGGTTACCAGCGCGGAAGAGGCTTCGGCCGAAGGCGGGAACCGGGTGCGGAATGTCTCGGTGCTTTCCACCCGCGTTGTCAGCGTGAAGAATTTCCCGACGGTCCATTGGGAATACCAGGGCGTCGCAAGCGACAACAAGACCGTCTATATGGTCCGGAAGATGGTCTTTGCCGGCAATATCGTGATCGACGTCATTTCCATGTCGCTTGGCCTCGAGGTGGCCCGCCGCAACAGCAACGATTTTATCGCTGTTCTGGAGATCGAGGATTTTGCCCCGCCGGCCGTTACCGCGGCCAAATTGTGAAATCGGCCGCATTGGCGGTTCCCCGGGATGGGGCCGCCATGCGAACTGGCTGTTCAAAGATGGGCGTCCGGCGGTAGCGCAAGGCGGCGGAAGGGAATATGTAGTCAGCGCGCCAGCGCCGTCCGTTTCCACCGCCCAAAACCCCGGTAACGCCATGAAATCCGCCGTTCTCGTCTTTCCCGGAATCAACCGCGAGCGCGATATGGCGCGGGCGCTGAAACTGGTCTCGGGCAACGAGGCCGCAATGGTCTGGCACGCCGAGACGGAATTGCCCAAAGGCACCGATCTGGTCGTGGTGCCCGGCGGGTTTTCCTATGGCGACTATCTGCGCTGTGGCGCCATTGCGGCCCGCGCGCCCGTGATGGACGCGGTGCGCAAATACGCGGCCGATGGCGGCCTCTTGCTCGGGGTCTGCAACGGCTTTCAGATCCTCTGCGAAGCAGGCCTTTTGCCGGGCGTGCTGATGCGCAACGCGCGGCTGAAATTTATCTGCAAGGACGTCCATCTGCGGGTCGAGCGCTCGGATACGCCGTTCACGCGCGGCTACAATGCCGGCCAGGTCATTCGCGTGCCGGTCGCGCATGGCGAGGGCAATTACGAGGCGGACGAGGAGACTGTGAAGCGGCTCGAAGGCGAGGGGCGGGTGCTCTACCGGTACTGCTCGGCCGAGGGTGATGTTGACGAGGCCTCCAACATTAACGGCGCTGCGCACTCGATCGCCGGTATCGTCAACGAGCGCGGCAACGTGCTCGGCATGATGCCGCATCCCGAAAACCACGTCGAAGACATCATGGGCTGCACCGACGGCCGCGGCCTGTTCGCAGGGCTTGCCGCGCATCTGGAAAAGGCGTGATTGTGTTTGCGGTGAAATGGCTGGCCGCGCTGGCAGCGCTGTCGCTGGCGGGTGTCGCCGACGCACAGGACTATCCCAAGCGGCCCATCAGCATGATCGTGCCGTTCGCGGCCGGCGGCACATCGGACGTGATCGCGCGCGTGGTCGCCGAGGAGATGACGAAGTCGCTCGGGCAGCCGGTCGTGATCGAGAATGTCGCCGGCGCCGGCGGTTCGACCGCGCTGACGCGCGCGGCGCGCGCAGAGGCCGACGGCTATACCATCGCCATCGGTAACGCCGGCACCAGTGCCGCAGCCTATACGATCTATCCAAAGCTGCCGTTTACGCCGGACTCCTTTGCGCCGATCGCGGTCGTCGCCAAGACGTTCGGCATCGTCGCGTTGCGCAAGGATTTTCCGGCGAAGAACCTGCAGGAATTCATCGCGTACGCGAAGAAGAATCCCGGCAAGGTCAATCTCGGCCATGCCGGCATCGGCTCGTCGAATTTCCTGATCTGCAAGAGCTTTGAAAACGCGGCCGCGATCGAGGTGACGCTGGTCGGCTATCGCGGCGCGGCGCCGGCGCTGACGGACGCGATCGGCGGCCAGATCGACGGCGTCTGCGACTCGGCCGCCTCGGTGTCGCAGGCGATCGACGACAAGCTGGTGAAGGGCCTCGTCGTCGGCTCGACCGTGCGGCTTGCGACGCTGACCGAACTGCCGACCTCGGCAGAGGCGGGCCTTCCCGATTTCGAAGCGCAGGGCTGGAACGGCCTGTTCGCGCCGAAGGGCACGCCGCCTGCGGTGATCGCGAAACTGAATGCCGCGGCGAGGGCCGCCGTCGACAGCGAAGCGGTGAAAAAGCGCTTTCAGGATCTTTCGACCGTGGCGCCTGATGCCAATGAGCTCGCACCCGAAGTGCTCGGGCAGTTGGTGACGCGCGATGTCGCGAAATACAAGCAGTTGCTGGAAGAGAAGAAATAGGCTGCGGCGAATAGTGGCTGCCAGCCTTGACCAGATCCAGCCTTGGCCAGATGACGTGGCGAAGCATGCGAGATAAGTATCGAGATCCACCACCTGCACGATCCCACGCATCACATCCGACCGTTGCGGCATGGCAGCAGGCGGAGTTCGGCTATGTTAGTCTAGCCCCAGCGGTACCGTGGAGCAACGCGCCGAACGGCTGAGAGGCGCCAGCGACCAGGCGGTCCTGCCGATTTCACTGGTGGCGATCTCAGCCGGGCAGGGCGATCTCGTCGGCTCGGCCAGCATCGTCGCGACCACGCTGACTCACAAGCATCTCACGCCGTGGCTGTCGTCGGTATTCGTGCCGCCAACGCAACGCGGCCGGGGCATTGCCTCGAAGCTCGCACTGGCCGCCATCTCCGAAGCCGATCGGCTGGGGTTTAAAAAGATCTTCCTTTTCACGCCGAAGAGCGAAGCGCTTTATGCGCGCCTTGGCTGGGAGACGTTCGAGCAAACTGCGACCAACGATGTCCCGGTCTGTCTGATGTCGAGATCGACGCGACGAGCTGAAGCCCGATGGGCAGATCGGTTTGGCCCGCGAAAAAGCCCCGCCGAGCAGGGCTTTTTGTTGTCGGCCGATAATTATCGGCCAGCGGGGGCCGGCGTCAGGGTCGAACCGCTGGGCGAGGGGTTGATGAGCGTACTGCCTGACGGGTTCAGTCCGCTGTTGGCGCCGGCCGCGGCGCTGCCGGCGCTGTTGGACGTGCCGCTGCCGGGGCTCGTACCCATGGCATTGCCTGTTGTCGTGCCGGTCGCGGGCGATCCGGTCGTGCCCCTCGTTGCCGCGCCGCCAGTGCTCGAGCTTCCGCTGGCCGAGCCGGTGCCGGACTGTGCCAGCGCATACGTGCTGGTGAGGGCAAGCGCCGTCGCCAGTCCCAATGCTGCAAGTTTCATGATTGCTCCCTGTTTTTGCTGCATAACGGCCAACGAGGTTCGCCAACACTACGTTCCTGCCGGCAGATCACAGTTCGTTGCTGTTCCCTTGAAGATTCCCGGCGTCCGGAATTGCCACACTCCTGTTGAGAATGGAAAATAAGCGTCGCCAGCCGATCCATGCCGTTTCAAAGCAACTGAAGATTGTTCGATTGAACGTGCCGCGCTATCAACCCACTAAGGATCGTCCATCACGTTCGCCTGGAATCCGCCCTGCCTGTTGCTATCGTTGTGTTGCTGCTCGATATCTCGCTGATCTACCACGCATCGAAGACCGGAACGTTGCAGCCGTGGGCGTTCATCATCCTGATGGTCCCGCTGATCGGCGCGCTGGTCTACATTGTCGTCGAACTGGTGCCGGAATGGTTTGGCAGTCTGAGCGCCCGGGAAGCGCGGAAGCGCATCGCCGGCAAGCTCGATCCGGAAAAGACCTACCGCGAGCTGTCGGAGCGGCTCGCCGGCACCGACACCATCGCCAACCGCCAGGCGCTTGCGGCCGAATGCCTGAATGTGAAGCGGTTCGACGAGGCCGAGCGACATTACGCTCACGTCCTCACGCTGCCGATGGGCCACGAACCGGCCTACGCGCTGGGCAAGGCGCAGGCGCAATTCGGGCTCAATCGTTTTGCGGAAGTGATCGCGACGCTGGATGACCTGAAGCAGCAGTGGCCCGATTTCGAATCGGCAAGAGGCCATCTGCTCTATGCCCGCTCGCTGGCAGAGATCGGTCGCACCGACGAGGCGCTCGACGAGTACCACGCGCTGGCAGCGTATTATCCCGGCGCGGAAGCGCGCGTACGTTGCGGCATGCTGCTGCGCATGACGGGCCGTAACGCCGAGGCGAGAGTGGTCTTCAACGAACTGCTGCTGCAGATGAAACGCGCGCCCAGATATCTGCGCGAGGCGCAGGCCGAATGGCTTTCGATCGCCGAAAAGCAGTTGTCGAACTGAAGTGCGGCGACCGAGGATAGCTCTCGTTTAACTGCCGAATTTTTGTCCAACGGCGGAAATCTGGCTGGCCTGATACTTGCTCCTGTCTCCTGATCCGAAACGCGGATTTTCCGATCGTCGGGACGGAGACAGATTATGCCCATTCGCAAGGCTTTTTGCACGGTTGCGCTGCTGACCGGGCTGTTGTCGTCGCATCCGGCGGCCGCCGAAACCACACTGCGCATCGCCATGACGGCGTCAGATATCCCGACGGCGACGGGACTGCCGAACAACGGTTTTGAGGGCATGCGCTTCCTCGGTTATCCGATCTTCGAAGGGCTGGTACTATGGGACCTCACGAAGACCGATCAACTGGCGACCTTGCGCCCCGGGCTCGCGGAGAAATGGGAGCAGGACCCCGCCGACAACAAGACCTGGATTTTCCACCTGCGAAAGGGCGTCAAATTCCATGACGGCACCGATTTTAGCGCCGACGCCGTGATCTGGAATCTTGACCGCTATTTCAACAGCGAGAGCCCGCAATTTGAGCCGCCGAGTTCGGCGATGTCGCGGGCGCGCGTGCCCGTGATGGGCAGCTACCGGAAGATCGACGACTTCACTGTCGCCATCACCACCACCAAGCCGGCGTCCTATTTCCCCTATATGGCGGTCTATCTGCTGTTCACCTCGCCAGCATCTTTCGAAAAGGCGGGGAAGGAGTGGGCCAAGGTTGCGACCCTGCCGGCGGCGGGCACCGGGCCGTTCCGCATCACGAAAATCGTGCCGCGGCAGGAGGCTGATCTCACGCGTTTTGACGGCTACTGGGACCCCAGCCGGAAAGCAAAAGTCGACAATGTCGTGCTGATGCCGATCCCCGAGGCGAATTCGCGATTGGCCGCGCTGCGTTCCGGCCAGGTCGACTGGATCGAGGTGCCGCCGCCGGATGGTATCGGCTCACTGAAATCCGCGGGCTTCACCATCACGACAGGTTCCTATCCCCATGTCTGGCCGTGGTTCTTCAACATCGGCGCCACTAACAGCCCGTTCAAGGACGTCAGGGTCCGCCAGGCGTTGAACTACTGCATCGACCGGGAAGGCCTGGTCGGACTGCTCGCCGGCACCGCGGAGCCGTCGGTCGGCTGGCTCAAGGCGAGCGATCCCGATTTCGGCAACCCCGTCAATCGCTACAAGACCGACCCCACCAAGGGCAAGGCGCTGCTTGCCGAAGCCGGCTACACGCCGGCAAAGCCGCTGTCGTTCAAGGCGCTGATCTCGAACTCGGGTTCGGGTCAGATGCTGCCGCTGCCGATGAACGAATTCCTGCAGCAGAATCTGAAAGAGGCCTGTGGCGTCAACGTCGAGTTCGACGTGATCGAGTGGCAGGTGCTGCTGACGGGGGCGCGCGCCACGCCCGACAGTCCCAATCTGCGCGGCGCCATGGTGCTCAATATCAGCTCGCCGTCGTCGGATGCCGGCGTCATGGCGCGCTATTTCGCAGCCGCCAACTTCTCGCCGAACGGATTCAACTTCGAGCAGTGGAAGGATGACGATTTCGAGGAAGCGCTCAAGACGATCTCGGAATCGACCGATCCGAAGGCGATCTCGACCGCCTACAAGAAGGCGCATGAGAGGCTGGTCGACAATCCGCCCTGGCTCTTTATCGTCCACGATCTCAATCCCCGCGCGATGAGCTCGAAGGTGAAAGGGTTCGTGTCGCCGCAGTCCTGGTTTGTCGATCTGACGCTGGTGAGCGTGCAGTAGCGCACGGTTCAGCCGCCGCGTTGCCGCCAGCGCTGCCAGGCGTCGCTCGGGATCGTCATGGCGGCGACGCCGGCCATGACGAGGACGAGGCCCAGTGCGAGATTAGTCGGGACGGGTTCGCCGAGCAGCAGCACCGACAGGCCGACGCCGATCGGGATGCGCAAATAGCCCTGCGCGTTGGTGGTGAGTGTGCCGAGCCGGGTCAAGCACATGTAGAACAGCATCAGGCCCAGGGCGCTGGAGAAAATGCCCATCGCGACGGTGGCCGCCAGCGCGTCGGCCGTCGGCCGCAAGGTCCAGGGGTGGTCGATCACAAGCGCAAACGGCAACAGCACCATGCCGCCGTACAAGAGCGAGCCCGCCGCCACCACCATCGGGTCGTAGTCGGTCAGGCGCATCCCGAAGATCGTCGCGCATGCGAACGAGACGGTGGCGAGCAGGATGACGACCTCGGCAAAGATATTGGTGTCCAGCGCAGAAAGCGCATCGAGGCCGATGATCGCGGCTGTCCCGGCCAGCCCCAGGATGGCGCCGGCAAGCTTCAACAGCGTCGCGGGTTCGTGCCGCGTGATGCCCCAGGTGATCAGGAACGCGAAGATCGGCGTCGTCGAGGCCAGCACCACGGTCGATGACGCCGGTACATATTGCTGCGCCCAGGTGATCAAGAGAAACGGAAACGTCGAATTGATGGTCTGTTGCTGCGCAAACAGCTTCCAGGCCTTGCCGTCCATCGGCATCCGTATTCCGCGCATGCGCAGGATGACAAAAAGGAAGGCAGCCGCGATCAGCGAGCGCGCCGAGATGAAGGTGATCGGCGGAAACGAACCAAGGCCGATCTTGGTCAGCGGATAGGTCGAACTCCAGCAGCACGCCAGCGCGAGCAGCAGCAGATAGTCGCGCCAGCCGCGACGGACTTTTGGCGTTTCAGGTGGCAACGGCGCCTGCGCCGGCAGGCTTCTTCCACTTCACCCGCTTGATCGTCCCTGAGAAGGTGAACAGCGGCCGTTCGCCAGATTTCAGCACCCCGCGCAGGAAGATCAGCGAGTTGCCGGCGCGGGTGATTTCGCCATCGCATTCGACCAGTTCGCCCTCGCGCGCGGCGTCGAGGAATTCGCAGGAAAACCCTACAGTCACGCCGGGGCCTTGCAGCACCGGAGAGGCTATCGCGAACAGCGAATAGTCCGCGAACGACATGAAGCAGCCGCCATGGACGTTGCTCTGCCCGTTGAGGTGCTTCTTCTCGACCCGGAACGCGCAGTGCACTTTGCCGTTTTCGTCCATCCGGTGCCAGAACGGTCCGGTATGGGTCTCAAAATTGTCGCGGGTCCAGGTTCGCCAGCCCTTGAATTCGCCCTCGGTTTCCTCATGCAGGTCCGGGCGGCGGTGGAATGCGTTTTGGGGAAGCTCGTTCACTAAAAATGGCCTTCAAATGGATGTTTCCGCTCTTAAATCTGATCCGGGAACGATGTGCAAACGCCGATCCCGCAAGGCCCCCCGCGCAAAGCTCTGGACAGGGCGGAAATGCGCCATAAAAGGCCTTTCCGGCCCCTGACGATCTCAATATTAAGGCAGCCATGAACGAGCCCCAGATCATCCCCGAACTCGTCGCCAGCCACGGCCTCAAGCCCGACGAGTACGAGCGCATCCTCAAGCTGATCGGGCGGGTGCCGAGCTTCACGGAGCTCGGGATATTCTCCGCGATGTGGAATGAGCATTGCTCGTACAAGTCGTCGCGGATCCATTTGCGGGGCCTGCCCACCAAGGCGCCCTGGGTGATCCAGGGCCCGGGCGAGAACGCCGGCGCCATCGACATCGGCGACGGGCAGGCGGTGGTGTTCAAGCTGGAGAGCCACAACCACCCGACCTATATCGCGCCCTATCAGGGTGCCACCACCGGC
>CADEDX010000075.1 GCA_902826195.1 uncultured Bradyrhizobium sp.
TGTAGGGCGCGTAGACCAGTTGCGCCGAAGGTTCGATGCTCACCACCAGCGTGGACGAACGCTGGAACATGGTGACGTCAGCGCCGCTGGAATGCAGGTCCTGCGCGATGTCGTGGCCGCTGTTGCCGGTGCCGGTCACGATGGCGCGCTTGCCCTTCCAGTTCTCGCCGTCGTCATAAGCGCTGGAATGCATCACCTCGCCAGCAAAGCTCTTTAAGCCGGCGATCTCGGGCACGCTCGGAATGCCGCTGACGCCGGTCGCCAGCACCACATGGCGCGGATGCATGGTGCGCCTGGTGCCGTCGGCGCGGCGCAGCGTCACCGTCCAGCGGCCTTCCTTCTCGTCGTAGCTGCCGCCCTCGAATTCGGTCTCGGTCCAGAAGTTCAGCTCCATGGCCTCGACATAGGCTTCGAACCAGTTGGCGAGCTTGTCCTTGGGGATGTAGGTCGGCCAGTTCGGCGGGAACAGCATGTAGGGCAGGTGGTTGACCTGCACCTGATTGTGCAGCGTCAGCGCGTGATAACGTTTGCGCCAGTTGTCGCCGATCCGCTGCTCGCGGTCGACGATCAGGGTGTCGACGTTCAACTGCTTCAGCCGCGCGGCGATCGAAAGCCCGGACTGGCCGCCGCCGATCACGAGCACCGTGGGATCACGGTCGGCATAGCCTGCGGAAGCGTTGCGAAGGTCGAGCCAGTTCGGCCCGCGGAAATCGCGCGAATAGGCGCTGCCGCGCGGTCGGCTGACGCCGAGCTGTTCCTCAAACCCCTTGAGTTCGCCAAGCTCGGTCAGCACCGTCCAGGCTTTCAGGCGGTTGCCGTCGGCTTCGCCAGGAATCAGCCGGATGATGCCGCTGCCGCGTCCGACGTTGGTTTCGAACTTGAAGATGGCCTCGATCGCATCGGTGCCAGCGCGCATCACCTTGCGCGGTGCCGCTCGATCGGGGTCCACGGCAAAACCGCTCGGCGCCATGCTGCGCGCCAGCGGCGGCAGCGCCTTCAGGATGCCATCGGCGCCATTCAGCGTCTGGATATTCCAGCTCAGCGCCAGTATGTCGCGCCAATAGCTGTCGGCATGGAACAGCTCCTTCAGCGCCCCATCGTCAGGCTTCGCCAGCGCCTCCTCGAACTGGCCAAGCCAATTGTCGGCGGCCACCGAAATGTCGTCCGTCCTGTCGAGCATGCGCGTTTCCCGTCACCAGCCGTCTTCGCGGCGCTTCCTGGCTTCGCAGCCTATACCCATTAGGGACCGCCCAGAAAGGGCGTGAGGAGATGCCGCCTATTCCGATAGCGACAGGATCAGCCCCTGATCGGGGGGGACGCGGCCGTTGAGGGTGTCGAGATAGGCGCGCTGAACCGACGCAGGCCCGCGGTGCTCGATCACCTTCATCCATCGATCGAGGTTTGGCACGAAGCCGGACCATGCGGCAACAAACCGCTCGTTGAAGCCGGCCGGCCCCAATTCCCCGGTGCGCTTGCGGATCTGGTCCGGCGCGAAGAAAAATTGAGGTTTGGCGCCCGGCAGCGCCTGCGCTGGGTCATCGGGCGACGACTTGCGATGGGTGAGCCCGATGATGCCGCTGTATTTCATTTGCTCGCCGAAGTGCCCGTGCAGCGTCGCGCGCAACGGGGTGTTGCCGGCCATATCGACATAGGCGACCGGGGAGTTCGCCGGCAGCGCGGTGACGCTGTCATAAGTCACGACCTCGTCGTAGCAGCCGAGCGACGTGACGAAGGAGGTGTTGCCCGCCGAGGTCAGGCCGATCACCTTGATGCCGTTGTTCCGCGCATGCAGCAGGTGCGCAAGCCCGTAGGCGGTCTTGCTGGAAGCCGATGATAACATCGCCACTTTCGCGCCGAAAAAGTCATTCTCGGCGAGGAAGTCGTCGACCAGGAACGACAGCATGAACAAGGGCCGCAACAGCGCCTGATAATCGCCCTGCCTGCCCGCAAACGCCGGATCGCCGCTGACGCGTGAATACGCGTTATAGACCGGTGCCACGCCCTGCCGATGGGCGGCGGCGTCGCGCAGGCCGCGCTTGCTGACGTCGTCGGCCTCGATGACGAGATATGTCGCCATCGGAAAATAGCCGAACAGCGTTTCGCCTGTGGCGATCCCGGGATGTTTCGAGGCGATCACTTCGCCCAGCCCCCATACCGGGACGTTGCCGAACCATGCCGGCGCCGGAAACAGCTGCCAATACTTCAGATGATCGCCAAGCACGGCATAGGTGATGTTGTTGGCGGTGAAGGCGAAGCGGGTGACCTTCACCAGCAACGCTTGGGCGGGCAGCGCGGCCGGGTCGGGCAGTGGCGTTTCGATCACCTTGCATTGGTGCAGATTGTTGCGGTCGACGACGAAGTCGATGGACGTCATGATTTTCGATCCCTGCGCGTCAATGCAGCAATCTTTGCGCCGTCTGATGACCGTTTTGCAACAGCAATGATGCTTAAAACGGTGTTCGCATTTTGGTCGAAATGCTCCATCTTTCATTGCGAGCGAAGCAATCCATTTCTTCACACGCGGATAGATGGATTGCTTCGTCGCGTTGCTCCTCGCGATGACGTGGAGGGGACGGAGGGCGAATCTTAAGCCATCGCCCGCAGCTTCCCTTCGGTATACAGGTCGCGCAACTTGCGCTTGAAGATCTTGCCGGTGGCCTCGCGCGGCATCGCGTCCATGAACTGGATGTCTTTTGGCACCTTGAAATTGGCGAGCTTGCCGCGCAAAAAATCCTGCACGGCGGCTGGCGACAGCGCTGCGTCCGCCTCCGGTTCGATGCAGGCGAACAGCCGCTCGCCGAACTCGTCGTCGGGGATGCCGAACACGGCGCAGTCGCGCACGCCGTTCATGCCGATCAGCGCGTTCTCGATCTCCGCCGGATAGATGTTGACGCCGCCCGAGATCACCATGTCGCGCTTCCGGTCGCACAGGAATAGATAGCCGTCCTTGTCGAGGTAGCCGACGTCGCCGACACTGACGAGGCCGTCGCGCCCGGCCTCGGCGCGCGCCTCGGCCTTGCCGTGATAGTCGAAGTCCGGAACAGAAACCTGCCGCATGAAGATTTCGCCGGGCTCGTCGACATCACACAGCGAACCGTCGGGACGAAAGATTTTTACGATGCCGCCTTCGATGGCGCGGCCGACGGTGCCGGGTTTGGCCAGTGCCTCTTCGGCGGAATGCCACACCGGGATGCCGGTTTCGGTCGAGCCGAAATATTCGTTGATGACCGGCCCCCACCACTCGATCATGGCGCGCTTGACCAGCGGCGGGCAGGGCGCGGCGCCGTGCACGATGAAGCGCAGCGACGACAGGTCGTAGCGGCGCCAAATGTCATCCGGCAGCCGCAGCAGGCGGACGAACATCGTTGGCACCATGTGCTGGTGGGTGACGCGATGGCGCTGGATCAACTGCAGCATGTCCTCGGGATCGAAGCGCGGCTCCAGCACGATGGTGCAGCCGCTGCGGAACGCCAGCATGCCGTAGGAATTCGGCGCCGAATGATACATCGGCCCGTTCATCAGGATCACCTGGTCCTCGTTCGGCTTGACGCCATAGGCGATGCCGCCGACCCGCGCTGCGGCTGCCGCCTGTTCCGGCTGCATCGGCTTGCGGCGCACGCCCTTGGGCAGGCCTGTCGTGCCCGACGTATAGAACATCGGCGCGCTGCCGATCGGCGCGTCCTGTGACGGCGCGTGCGAATCGCGCCATGTATCCCAATCTGTTCTGCCGTCCGGGACGTTCGTCAGCGCAGGCGGAACGTTGAACGCCGCCGCGATCTCCGGCGGCGTCGTCACCACCAGGAGCCGCAGGTCGGCGGGCAGGCCGTCGCTGATCTGTGGCAACAGGTCGGCATGGCAGACCAGGATCTTGGCGCCGCTGTCGGCCAGGATGTAGGCGACTTCCTCGGCTTTCAGGTGCCAGTTGATCGGTACCACCGGGCTGCCCAGTGCCGCCGCGCCGGCAGACACCTCGAAGAACGCAAAATCATTGCGCAGCATCATGCCGACCGGCGCGCCGCCACCGAGGCCGATCGCCCTGAACCCGGCCGCCGCCCGCGCGATACGGGCGTGAATTTCAGGGTAGCTGATCCGGCGTTCGCCGCTGATGATCAATGTCAATTCGTCCCTCCCAGCTCCGAGCCGCGGCAGAAAGCCCTAGCGGTCGTCCAGAATCTCGCCAAAGGCCACCCAGCTCCTGCCGTCGAAGCGGCGCAGCCGCAACTGCTGGAACGGCAGATAATCCTCGGAATCGGTCGATACCGTGATGCCCGGCAGCAAGAGCGGCAGCTGCACTTCCTTGAGCGACGCCGCCTGCTTCATGATGTTGGCCCGGCTAAAGTTGCCGTTGCAGGCTTTCAGCACCTTCACCATCAGCGTCGCATATTGAAAGCCGGCCGCGTAGTTCGAATTGGAGAGGTCGGCATTGGGCAGATACTGCTTCATGAAGGCAAGATATTCCTTCACGCCCTCGTCATTGGCCCATTGTGCATCCAGCGTGTCCTTTTGGTTGCTGGACGAGATCAGGCCGACGGCATTGTCGAGGCCGGCTGGCTCGAGAAAGGAGATCGAGGAGGCCGAGGTCGGCACCAACAGCATGTCCGGCTTCCAGTTGATCTCCGCGACACCCTTGATCATCTGCGAGGTGAACTTGCCGAGCACGACGCCGAACATGACGTTGGCGCCGGAAGCTTTCAGCGTCGCGAGTTGCGAACTGATGGTCGGCGCTGTGGTCTCGTAGCTCGCTTCCGACACGATCATGCTGACGGCCTTGTCGCCGAGGCCGCGCTTGAAGCCGGCGACATAGTCGCGGCCGAAATCGTCGTTCTGGGCAAGAATGGCGATCTTCGCGTCGGGCTTGGTCTGCAGGATGTGCTTGGCGTAAATCACGCCCTCGGACTGGTAAGTGGCCATGCCCGGCATGGTCCATGGCGCGTTCTTCGGATCCGCCCATTTGGTCGCGCCGCTCAGCACGAACAGCTGCGGCACTTTCTTGCTGTTGAGGTAGCGATGCACGGCGTTGTTGGTGGCGGTGCCGAGCGAACCGAACATCAACAGCACCTCGTCCTGTTCGACGAGCTTGCGGGTTTGCTCGACCGTCTTGGGCGGCGAGTAGGCGTCGTCGAGGCTAATGAACTTGATCTTGCGGCCGTTGATGCCGCCTTCGGCGTTGATCTTCTCGAAATAGGCTTCCTCCGCACGGCCGATAATTCCGAAGCCGGAAGCCGGGCCGCTGTAGGGCAGGGTCTGCCCGATGCGGATTTCGTTCGTGTCGTCGCCGACGGCCGCGGCAGTGCCGAGCAACGCGAATGCGATCGTCAATACTGGTCGCGACAGCCTCATTGTTTCAATCCCTCTGTTTTATCTTTGTTTGTCGTCGACGCAGGTCGCAGCACCCGTCAGGCGCGCGCCCGCTCCTGGAAGTCGCGGCTGGCATCAGCGAATTCGGCCTTCAGCCGCGCCACCAGTTCGGCGACCGGCGGCGCGTCCGCGATCTGGCCGATGCCCTGGCCGGAGCCCCAGATGTCGCGCCACGCCTTCGACTTCATGTTGCCGCCGGAGCCGAAATTCATCTTCGACTTGTCGCTTTCCGGCAGGTTGGCGGGATCAAGCCCGGCGGCCGCGATCGAGGGGCCGAGATAGTTGCCGTGCACGCCGGTGAACAGGTTGGAGTAAACGATATCGTTCGCGGCGTGCGCGACAAGCGCCGCCTTGTAGGCCGGATCGGCATTGGCTTCCGCGGTCGCGATAAAGCGCGTGCCCATGTAGGCCATGTCGGCGCCGAGCGCGAGCGCAGACGCAATGCCCCAGCCATCGCAGATCGCGCCCGACAGCAGCACGGTGCCCTTGAACCACTGCTTGACCTCGCGCAGCAGCGCGAACGGCGACAGCGTGCCGGCATGGCCGCCGGCGCCGGCGCACACCAGAATGAGGCCGTCGACACCGTTCTCGGCCGCCTTGCGCGCGTGCTTGACGTTGATCACGTCGTGAAACACCACGCCGCCATAGGAATGCGCGGCCTCGACCACCTCGACCGGCGGCCGCAGCGACGTGATGATGACCGGGACCTTGTGCTTCACGCAGATCTCCATGTCCTTCATCAGCCGGTCGTTGGAAGCGTGGCAGATCTGGTTGACCGCGTAGGGCGCGACCTTCCTGCCCGGATTCTGTGCCTTGTACTCGCCGAGTTCGCTTTCGATCCGGGTCAGCCATTCGTCGAGCTTTTCGACGGGACGCGCGTTCAGCGCTGGGAACGAGCCGACGATGCCGGCCTTGCACTGGGCGATCACGAGCTCGGGTCCGGACACGATGAACAGCGGCGATCCGACCACCGGAAGTTCCAGCGAATTGGCAAGCGAAGCGGGCAACGGCATTCGGTCTCTCCCTTGAACCGCGCCGGCAGCGGCCGGGACGCGTCTGATGTTTTGACTGGCCGTGCCGGGCCGCGTGACCCCTCGGACACCATCTGTTGCGATCCATTATAGGGGTGGACGTGGCGCGCTGGCCGTTCAATATTAAACAGGCTATTAGTCAAAAATGAACGTCAAGAAGACCGATGGACTGGGACCTCTGCAAGACCTTCGTCGCCGTCGCCGAGACGGCGAGCTTCGCCGCCGCGGCGCGGCGGCTGCGCTCCAGCCATCCGACGGTCGGCCGCAAAATCGCCGAGCTGGAAAGCCAGCTTGGCATTCCCCTGTTCGCCCGCTCCACCGGGGGGCTTTCGCTGACCGCGCATGGCCGCAAGTTTCACGAACATGTCGAGGCGATGGCGGCGGCGGCGCTGCGCGCGGAAGCGGCGGTGTCGGCAACCGGGGCGCAGGCGCGCGGCATCGTCAAGCTGTCGATCGGCTCGACGCTGGCGTCGCACTGGCTGATGCCGAAACTCGGCCCGTTCCTGCGCGGGCATGATCATATCCAGCTCGAGATCATCACCCATCCCTATCCTGCCAGCGTGCGCCGGAGGGAGGCCGATGTCGTGCTCCGCCCGGTGGACAGCGGCGAGGAGAATTTGATCGGGCGCAAGATCGGCCGCCTCGGCACCGGCTTCTACGCCTCGCGGGATTACGCCGCGCGGCACAGGCTTCCCGAACGGCGCGACGAGTGGAAAGGCCAAAGCGTCATCGGCTTTGCCGACCGCCTGTCGAACGAACGGCTGGCGCGCTGGAGCGACGCAATCACGCGACAGGGCTCAATGGTGATGCGCTGCTCCTCGCAGGGCGACATGCTTGCCGCGGCGCGCGCGGGCCTCGGCATTTCGACGCTGTCCTGCTTTGTCGCAACGGCCTATCCGGATCTCGTCCGCGTCGCGCCGCAAAAGCTTGCCAGCGTGGCCGACCTCTGGCTGCTGGCGCATCCCGATCTGGTCGATCTTCCCGCGGTGCGCGCCGTGATCGACTTCGTCACCGCTTGCGCGCGCGAGGACCGGGTACGGCTGCGGGGGTGATCTTGTCCGCCAGCACGCCCGCGCGCCCCTTCAGCACATGATAATAGCTCCACCACAGATGCGCCGCGGCGCCGCGCAGCGGTCGCCACGGCTCGGCGAGCGGAGCCATCTGCTTGATGGTCGGACGCGCCGGCAGGCCGAGGCCGACCTTGATCGCTTCCTGGATCGCGATATCGCCGGCCGGCCAGGCATCGCCATGGCCCAGACAGAACAGCAGATAGACGTCGGCAGTCCACGGGCCGATGCCGTGCAGCGCCGTCAGTGTGTTGTGCGCGGTGTCGGCGTCCTCTTCCGCCAGCACGTCGAGGTTCAGGCGCTCGGCGGCCAGTTCGCGCGCGATGTTTTTTAGCGTCTTGATTTTCGCGGCGGAAAGGCCGAGCTGGCCGAGGCGATCTGCGCGAGTCTTGCGGATGACCTCATGATCAAACGGGTCGAACGCCGCCGTGAGGCGTCCCCAGATCGCCGAGGCGCTCGCGGTGGAGAGCTGCTGTCCGGTGACGATGGCCGCCAGCCCGGCAAAGCCCGGCTCGCGCTGCCGCAGCGCCGGCATGCCCGTCAGTTCGAAAATCGGCTTCAACCGGGTGTCTTGCTTGATCAGCGCGTGGATGGCGTCGTCTAGATCGGACTGGCTGCTGAGGCGGATGGTCATTCCTGAATCTTCATAGTCATGGCCGGGCATGGTAGTCTGCGTTGGGCGGACTGCGAAGAGCCGTCTGGAGTATTTGGCTGTCGATATCTCTGCCTCGGCGGACAGGTCATGGCCCGCCTTTGAGCTGGAAAGATGAGTCTGAGAAGCATCCCACCTGAGATGGATGGCGAGAAGGTCGCGCTTATCGATGCGCTGCTCGACCGAATTGTCGACGAGCACAAAGTATTTTTGCCATTGGCGGTCGAGAGCGGAAGCCGCGCATGGGGCTTTTCCTCGCCGGACAGCGACTATGATTGTCGCTTCGTCTTTGTGCGAAGGATTGCGGCGCATATCACGCCCTGGCCTGCAAGGGACGTGATCGAGTTTCCTCCCGAAGATGACCTTGACGCGAATGGATGGGACCTTGGCAAGGCGCTCCGTCTGCTGCTCAAGGGCAATGCGGTAATTGTAGAGTGGCTCCGCTCGCCGGTGGTCTATCGCGGGCAGGCGTGGTTCAGCGACGGCTTCCTGGAATTCGCGCGGCTTGCCGCCACACGTGAAGCTATCGGTCACCATTACCTTCACCTCGGCGAACGCCAGCGGCGGGTCTATTTCGGCGATGGCACGAACGGCGCGCAGAAGAAGATGTTCTATGCCTTGCGTCCCGCCGCCACCCTGCGCTGGCTGCGCATGCGGCCGCACGAAGCGATCGCGCCCATGCACTTTCCTACGCTTATGGAGGAATGCGATCCACCGGCCGAGTTGAGCAGACAGGTCGACGATCTGATGGCTCGGAAACTTGTCACGCGCGAACTTGGGACCGCCCCCCTGCCTGCAGTCGTCGCGAGTTTTATCGATTCGGAATTCGAGTTGGCGCGGGCGCTATTTGAAGGCGGCCGCGCCCGAGCGCCCGAAGAACTCGCCGCGCAGGCCGAACGGTTCTACCGGGCGGCCGTTGAGCGCCTGGAGCGGGAGGGTGATGGCGCTACGGCTATGGTGGGAGCGCAGTGATGTCGCCTCCCGTTTTCCGATTCGCGCCGAGTCCGAATGGCTACCTCCATCTCGGCCACGCCTACTCGGCGTTGTTGAACTTCGATCTCGCGCGCCGGGCCGGCGGCAGCTTCCTGCTGCGGGTCGAGGACATCGACGTCACGAGATGCCGGCCCGAATTCGAGGCCGCGATCTACGAAGACCTCGCCTGGCTCGGGATATCCTGGGAAACGCCGGTGCGGCGGCAATCGGAGCATCTTGCGCGCTACCGGGAGGCTGTCGAGGGATTGTCGGCGCAGGGCCTGATCTATCCGAGCTTTGAGAGCCGTTCGGAAATCGCCCGTCTGGTCGCGCAGCGCGAGGCTGCCGGGCCGTGGCCGCGCGATCCGGACGGGGCGCCGCTCTATCCGGGTGCGGCGAAATCGCTGTCGCCCGGGCAGCGGCAACGGCTGATGGCGCAAAGCGTCCCTTATGCGCTGCGGCTCGACATGGAAGCGGCGCTCGCGTCCATGAATGAATTGGCCTGGCAGGAGCATGGGGCGGGGCCCGCCGGCGAACACGGGTTGGTGAATGCATCGCCGCAAGCCTGGGGCGACGTCGTCCTGGCGCGGAAGGAAACCCCGACGAGCTATCATTTGTCCGTCGTGATCGACGACGCCCTGCAGGGCGTCACCGACGTGGTTCGGGGCCGCGACCTGTTCTGGTCGACCAGTGTGCATCGGCTGCTGCAGCGATTGCTTGGTATCCCACAACCGGCCTATCGGCATCACCGGCTCATTGAGGATGCCTCCGGGCATAAGCTTTCAAAATCGACGCAGGCGACTGCCTTGCGCGAACTGCGCCGCCAAGGTGTCACGCCTGCGGATATTCGCCGTCTTGCCGGATTGCCCGACGACGCCCGTACGACCACTGGGGGTTGTTGAAAACGTCTCCGTGACATCGGCTGCCATCGCGTGTCATGCTATTGATGGTACAGGAAGGGGGACCATGGCGGCCAAACGGCGCTCCCGGCGCACCACACGGTCAGTAAAAAAGCGGAGTGTAAAAAAGCGTGTATCCAGCGCCGCTGCGAGCGTGCGCGCTGTCCGAAAATCTGCCGCCACCGGTTCGGGCATGGTCGAGACGGCGCTGGCGGCCTTTGCCCACGAGGTTCGAACGCCGCTCACCGGCATCCTGGCGATCAGCAATCTGCTGGCGACTTCCGAACTCGACGAGCGTGAACGGCGCTGGGTCGACACCATCAAGGCGGGCGCGGAACATCTGGCGAGCCTTGCGACGCTGTTCGTCGATGCGGCGCGCAGCAGCGGTCCCGGACTTGCCGTGGGGGAGGATTTTTTCGACCTGCGCACCCTCGCCCGCAACGCCGGCGACTCGTTGACCGGCCGGGCCATGGCGAGAGGACTGCAGTCTTCGGTGGTCATCTCCGAAAAGCTGCCGGCATTTGCGATCGGCGATCCCGTGCGCCTGCGCGCCGCGGTGGAGAACCTGATCGACAATGCCGTGAAATTCACCGAACAGGGCGACGTCGCCCTCCGGGTCACGCCGCTGCGCAGCCCGAAAAGCAAGGTCGCCGTTGCCTTCGAGGTTTCCGACAGCGGGATCGGCGTCAAGCTCAGTGAAGTCAAGCGGCTGTTCCGGCCGTTTTCGCAGGCCAACGTTTCCATTGCGTCGCGCTTCGGCGGCGCCGGCCTCGGATTGTCGTCGGTCAGGCAACTGGCCCGCGCCATGGGCGGCGACGTCACCGTGTCGCAACGCCGTGGCGGTGGCACCACCTTCACCTTCAACGTGGTGATGGCGGCGGCAAAGGATGCGCCGATGGCGGCGCCCGGCGCTGATAGCAAGGAATCTCCCGGTTCAGTGCGGCCATTGCGTCTGCTCAGCGTCGAGGACAATCCGTTCGGCCGCGTCGTGCTCAACGCGATCCTGACCGAACTCGGTCACCAGGCCGAGTTCATCGGCCAGGGAGAGGCGGCGCCTGCGCGTCTCGCGCAGGGCGCATACGACGCCGTGCTGATGGACATGGTGCTGCCGGGGATCAATGGCGTCGAGGCGATCAGCCGCATTCGTGCGCTTCAGCCGCCGCTCGGGCGGATTCCGATCATCGGCATATCCGGCCGCAGCGAGGACGAGGCGGCATCGCGCGCCGCCGGCGCCGACACCTTCCTGGTCAAGCCTGTGTCTCCGCGGGCTTTGGCGACGGCGCTGCATGAGGCGACTTCGCCTTCGCCGACTGCGACTTCATGATGGCCGCGTTGAGTTCGCCGCCATAGACGAAAATCGCGGCGATGAAATACAGAAACACCAGCGCGATGATGACCGACGCAAGCCCCGCATACATCGTCACGTAGTTGCTGGCGAAGCGCGCCAGATACTGGCCAAATACGATGCCGGAGATCAGGGAGGCCACCATCGTGAAGACGATGCCTGGAACGATCTGCGGGAATCGCCGCCTTCCGCAGGGCAGCCAAGCATGCAGTACGAACAGTGCCACGACCATCGCCGTGATGGTGATGCCGTAGCGGGCGAAAAACAGCACCCTCTCGTTGCTCTCGACAAAGAACGGAATATGCCGACGAGCGGTCTCCAGGATCAGCGGGCCCAGCACGATCAGAAACGACATCAGCAGCGAGGTGACCGCGGCGACCAGCGTGTAGCCGATCGATTCCAGCCGCAGCCAGTACCACGCCCGCGGCTCGACCACTGAATAGGCGCGGTTGAGCGCGACCCGCAGCGCCTCGACGCCGTTCGACGCAAAATAGACCGCGAGCACGGCGCCGACGGTCAGGATGTCGCCACGTGTCGTGGTCAGCACGTCGTGGATTTCGCTGGACAGCGCGTCCGCCACTTGTTGCGGCCAGATCTCCAGCAGCAGCTGCGCGGCCTGGTCGGCGAGTTCCTTGGAGCCGAAAAAGCCGGCCAGCGAGGTCAGCACGATCAGGAACGGGAACAGCGCCATTAGCGTCGACAGCGCGATATGGCTGGCGATCGCCCACCCGTCATCGGCCAGGAACGTGTAGAACGCCTCCATCGCGACGAGATAGACGTAGCGAACGAACCTCACATCTCACCTCGACCGGGTATGGCGGCTGGTCCAGGAATCCGGACCTGAATCGGATATTACTGGATTAAGGGCCAGATCGTCGATTGGTTGCGCGCGGGAGGTGCAAGCGGGTTTGAACGTGTGGAAGTCGGCGCTTGCCGGTGTTATGTAGCGCCCATGGTGTCCATTCTGAGTTCGATTGTACTTCCCATCGGTATTGCAGCGGTGGCCATCGTGCTGTTGCTCGGCCTCGTCAACATGATGCGGGGCGGTTCGCCGAGCCGCTCGCAGAACCTGATGCGGCTTCGGGTGCTGCTGCAATTCATCGTCGTCGTCATCGTGATGTTCACGGTCTGGGTGATGGGCAAATAGGGCAAGATAAAGGGACGCCGATGGTCGTACTCAACCGCATCTACACCAGGACCGGCGACGACGGCACGACGTCGCTCGGCAGCGGCGAACGCCGTCCGAAATACGATCTGCGCATCTCGGCCTACGGCACGGTGGACGAGACCAACGCCGCCGTCGGCGTGGTGCGGCTTCATCTGGCCGGGGCGCCCGAAATCGATGCGATGCTGGGGCGGATCCAGAACGATCTGTTCGATCTCGGCGCCGACCTCGCGGTGCCCCAGCGCGACGGCAAGGCCGAGCGCCTGAGGATGCTGGCAAGCCAGGTGGAGCGGCTCGAGCGCGAGATCGACGGCCTGAACGAGCGGCTGGCGCCTTTGTCCTCGTTCGTCCTGCCGGGCGGCACCCCCGGCGCCGCATACCTTCACCTCGCCCGCACCATATGCCGCAGGGCGGAACGGATCATGGTGGAACTCGCCGCCAATCCCGAGGAGCCGGTCAGCGGGGCCGCCATTCAGTACATGAACCGCCTGTCGGATTTCCTGTTCGTCGCCAGCCGCCACCTCAACGACAATGGGGCCGGGGACGTGTTATGGGTGCCGGGTCAGAACCGTTAAGGTCGCCTCGTTCGGGGGCCGTTTTTTGGCTTTCGCGCGTTGACCGCCGATAGCGGGGCCATTAGGTTCCGCGCCGAAGCCGATAGCTAGCTAATTGCAAGCCATTTAACCCAGAATTCAAGCGAAAGAGGATCGATGAAGGTTCTTGTGCCGGTAAAGCGGGTGGTCGATTACAACGTCAAGGTTCGCGTCAAGAGCGACGGAACCGGCGTCGAACTGGCCAACGTCAAGATGTCGATGAATCCGTTCGACGAAATCGCCGTCGAGGAAGCGCTGCGCCTCAAGGAAGCCGGCAAGGCGACCGAAGTGGTCGTGGTGTCAATCGGCCCGGCGCAGGCCTCGGAGACGATCCGGACCGGTCTTGCGATGGGCGCCGACCGCGGCATCCTCGTCAAGGCCGACGGCAACGTCGAACCGCTGGCGGTCGCCAAGATTCTGAAGGCCATCGTCGACGAGGAGAAGCCGGGTCTGGTCATTCTTGGCAAGCAGGCGATCGACGACGATTCCAACCAGACCGGCCAGATGCTGGCAGCGCTGCTTGGATGGTCGCAGGCAACCTTCGCCTCCAAGCTCGAAGTCGAGGGTTCCGATTTCAAGGTGACGCGTGAAGTCGACGGGGGCCTGCAGACCGTCAAGCTGAAGGGACCGGCGATCGTCACCACCGACCTGCGGCTGAACGAGCCGCGCTATGCGTCGTTGCCGAACATCATGAAGGCGAAGAAGAAGCCGATCGCCGACAAGAGCGCGGCCGATTACAGCGTCGATCTGACGCCGCATCTCGAAGTGCTCAAGACCGCGGAACCTCCGGGCCGCAAGGGTGGCGTCAAGGTCAAGGACGTTGCTGAACTCGTCTCCAAGCTGAAGACCGAAGCCGGGGTTCTCTGATGACAACATTGCTGATTGCCGAACACGAGCACGAGACCCTCAAGGACTCGACCAACAAGGCCCTGACGGCTGCAACGCAGATCGGCGGCGACATCCATGTGCTGGTCGCCGGTGGCGGGCAGGGCACCAAGGCCGCAGCCGAAGCGGCTGCGAAACTCGCCGGGGTCACCAAAGTGCTGCTCGCCGAGGGCGACCTGTATGCTCATGATCTGGCTGAGCCGCTGGCTGCGCTGATCGTGTCGCTGGCCGGCAACTATGACGCCTTCGTCGCGCCCGCGACCTCGCGCTTCAAGAACGTGATGCCGCGCGTCGCGGCGCTGCTCGACGTGATGCAGGTCTCCGAGATCATCAAGGTGGTTGCGCCCGATACCTTCGAGCGGCCGATCTATGCCGGCAACGCGATCCAGACCGTGAAGTCAAAGGATGCCAAGAAGGTCATCACGGTTCGGACCTCGACCTTTGCCGCGGCCGGCGAGGGCGGCAGCGCGGGAATCGAGAACGCCGCGGCGGCCGCCGATCCCGGCCTCTCCAGCTTCGTCGGCGAGGAGGTTGCCAAGAGCGACCGTCCGGAACTGACGTCGGCGAAGATCATCGTCTCCGGCGGCCGTGCGATGCAGAGCCGCGAGAACTTTGCCAAATACATCGAGCCGCTCGCCGACAAGCTCGGCGCCGCCGTCGGCGCCTCGCGCGCCGCGGTCGATGCGGGCTATGCGCCCAACGACTGGCAGGTCGGCCAGACCGGCAAGGTGGTCGCCCCCGAACTATATATTGCGATCGGCATCTCCGGCGCGATTCAGCATCTCGCCGGCATGAAGGATTCCAAGGTGATCGTTGCGATCAACAAGGATGAAGACGCGCCGATCTTCCAGGTGGCCGATTATGGCCTCGTGGCGGACCTCTATCAGGCGGTTCCTGAACTGACCGACGCGCTGGCCAAGCTCGGCAAGTAAAATGGATCGCCGGCCGGACGCGGGACGTCCGGCCGGTGTTTACGTTAAAAGCGGTTTCCGCGAGGTTTTGCGGCTTGGCGCGAGCAAAACGTGCCATACATTAAAGCTGAAACCTCGATTCCGGTCGTATCGTATTTGATGTTCGAAAGATGAACAGGCGCGGTGTGCGCGCCGTTCCGGTGGATGACAAGATGGCGGTGACAATCAAGAAGGTCGGCGTGATCGGCACCGGCCAGATGGGCCACGGCATCGCGCAGGTGGCTGCGCGCGCCGGCCTCGACGTCGTGCTCAACGATCTCTCCGACGAGCGGCTCAAATCGGCGATGGCGACCATCAACGGCCATCTGTCGCGGCAGGTTTCCAAGCAGACCATTACCGAAGACGTGCGCAAGAACGCGCTGGCCCGGATATCTTCCACCGAGACGCTGGAAGGGCTGGCGGATTGCGACATCGTGATCGAGACCGCGGTCGAAAAGGAAGAGGTCAAGCGCAAGATTTTTCACGAACTCTGCGCCTCGCTGAAGCCGGAAGCGATCGTTGCCACCAACTCGTCCTCGATCTCGATCACGCGGCTCGCCGCCTCGACCGATCGTCCCGAGCGCTTCATCGGCATTCATTTCATGAATCCGGTGCCGGCGATGGAGCTGGTCGAACTGATCCGTGGCATCGCCACCGACGATTCCACCTTCGAGGCTTCAAAGGAATTCGTCGCCAGGCTCGGCAAGCAGATCGCGGTATCGGAGGATTTCCCGGCCTTCATCGTCAACCGCATCCTGCTGCCGATGATCAACGAGGCGATCTACACGCTCTATGAAGGCGTCGGAAACGTCGAGGCGATCGACGCCGCGATGAAGCTCGGCGCCCACCATCCGATGGGGCCGCTGGAGCTCGCCGATTTCATCGGGCTCGATACCTGTCTGTCGATCATGCAGGTGCTGCATGAGGGGCTGGCGGATTCGAAATACCGGCCGTGCCCGCTCCTGGTGAAATACGTCGAGGCCGGCTGGCTCGGCCGCAAGACCCAGCGCGGCTTCTACGACTACCGCGGCGAAAAGCCAGTTCCGACGCGCTGACGCTCGGGAATCTGCGGCCGGGCTCGCTTCGTCCGGTCTGCCGTGAAACGAGCCATCCGGGATCGTACGGACCCGCTGCAACATCATTCGTTAACCCGTCACGCGATAGGGTGCTCCCCATGTGTGAGGAGTGCTGCGTATGGACACGATGGCGATAGTTTCGAGCATGCTGGCGATGCAGTCGTCCGGCGCGCAGGGGCAGATCCAGGCTTCCTTCATCAAGCAGAACGCGGAGGCCGAAAAAGCCGCCGTCCTGACCCTGCTGGGCACGGCCAATCTTGCTCCCGGCGTCGGTAGCAACCTGAATATCGCGGCCTGAAACAAGCCCTTGGAAGCGGCTCAATCCTCATGGTGAGGGGCGCGAAGCGCCGTCTCGAACCATGTAGCCCGGATCGTGCCATTCCTTCGAGACGCCGCTGCTCGGCTCCTCGGGATGAGGTCGACCACCTTGAGGTCCTATCCGGGGCTCTGATAGCCCTAAGACAGCCTTAAAACCCCGCCTTAGCCGGCTCCATCGCGGCCTGGATCAGCTTGATCGCGTCATCGCTGGCCCATTCGGCGGGACCGGCCAGGTTGGCGATTTCGCAGCCCTGGCCGTCGACCAGCACCGAGGTCGGCATGCCGAGCGCCTTACCGATGCTCTTAAGATCCTGAAAAACCTTGGCTTTTGAGTCGGCGAAGTAGCCCAGCCGGGTCAGATTGGCCTCTTTGAGGAAGTTTTTTGGCTTCTCGGGGTCGCGGGTGTCGATGTTGACGGCGACCACCTCAAAATCCTTGCCGCCGAGCTTGGCCTGCAGATTGTCGAGTGCCGGCATCTCCTTGCGACACGGCACGCACCAGGTGGCCCACAGGTTCACCAGCACCGTCTTGCCGCGCCAGTCCGACAGTTTTCGGGGTTTGCCGTCGGCATCCTCGAAGGCGAGGTCGGGCAGCCGCAGGGGGGCGGTCGCCATGGTCAGGGCGGCCACCTCGCCATGCGCCAGCGGGGCGATCTTGCGGGCGAGGTCAACCGCCTTGCCGCAGGTCGGGTCGCTGCCGGCGCGCTTGAAGCCGCCCAGCCCGTAGACTGCGCCCGCTCCGATCAAGCCGGCGGCCACCACCGCGCCGATGGCGAGCGGGATCCGGCGGCGTGCGGCGGGGCGGGCGGGGGACGTTTCGGGCATATCGTTTGTCATCCTGTATCAGATACGGCTATGCAGGGCTCAAGATTACGGTCGAGTTACGTCCGGGACCGGCAGGACGTTTCGTACGAATTCGACGATATAGATGGCAAGAACCTGAGAATTAAGGCCTGAGAAGTCATGAGCAACAAGATGTGGGGCGGCCGGTTCACCGAGCGTCCCGATGCGATCATGGAGGAAATCAACGTCTCGATCGACGTCGACCGGCACCTCTACGCGCAGGACATCGCTGCGTCCAAGGCCCACGCCGCCATGCTGGCCAAACAGGGCATCATCACC
>CADEDX010000076.1 GCA_902826195.1 uncultured Bradyrhizobium sp.
CGTGGAAGAGCAGGGTGCGGCGACCCAGGAAATCTCGCGTAACGTACAGCAGGCCGCGCAGGGCACCCAGCAAGTGTCTTCCAACGTCACCGACGTTCAGCGTGGCGCCAGTGAGACCGGGTCGGCCTCGTCGCAGGTTCTATCGGCAGCGCAGATGCTGTCCGGCGACAGCAACCGGCTCAAGACCGAGGTTGGAAGATTCCTCGCGACGGTTCGGGCGGCCTAGCCGCCCGCCGTCGGCACAAAAAGTGGTCGCGGGGTCCGAAACGATTTTGGCTCCGCGACCGCAGGACTGATTGACCGGCGCACGCTATTGCAGCCCGGTGTCGCCGGTGGTGCGTTTCTTGGCGAGATCCATTTCAGTCACCGCGATCAGGATTTCCGCGCGGGTTTTCAAATCGGGCGCTTCCAGCATCGCCTGCTTCTCCGCCGGGCCATAGGGCGACATCATGGCCAGCGCGTTCACCAGAGCCTCGTTCGGCGCGCTCTCGATACCTTCCCAATCCACTTTCAGATTGTTGGCCTCGAGAAAATCGGTCAGCACGTCGAGCAGGGCGGTGCGATCGACGGCGTCCTCGCCCTTGCGCGCGACGAAATCGTCGGCGTAGGGAAAGAAATCCACCTTAAATTGCCGGTAGGCGGTCAGCGCCGTCAGTTCCTCGATGACCTTGAAGCGTGCGACGCCCGTCAGCTCCAGGATGTAGCGGCCATCGCCGGATTCGGCGAGCTGGGTGATGCGCCCGACGCAGCCGACGCGAAACAGCGCCGGTTTCGCTTCGTCCTTGGTGTGGTTGCTATCCGGCTGGATCATCCCGATCAGCCGGTGACCGTCGCGCAACGCGTCGTCCACCATCGCCAGGTAGCGCGGTTCAAACACATTGAGCGGCATCTGGCCGCGCGGCAGCAACAGCGCGCCCGGCAGCGGAAACACCGGGATGATTTCGGGAAGCTCGCCGGGTCCGCGGTATTCGGCATTGATCGGCATTGACAGTCCCGGTCAGTGTTGTGGTGAAATATGCGCCTTACGAGAAGAGAATCGTGGACAGTCGCTTACGTCCGTCGACGGTGGCCTCGTCGGTGCCGCCCCAGGCCTCGAAGAACTGCACCAGCTGCTTGCGCGCACCGTCATCGTTCCACTTGCGATCGCGCTTGACGATCTCGAGCAACTGGTTGGTGGCTTCACCCCGGTTGCCCTGGGCGTTCAGCGCCGTCGCAAGATCAAAACGCGCCTGATGGTCGAGCGGGTTGGCAGCGAGCTTCTGTTCCAGCTCGGCGACCGGACCGACCGCCTGGGCCTGCTCGGCAAGATCGATCGAGGCCTGCACCGCCTTGACGGCAGCGTCGTTGCGCTTGGATTCCGGCACCATCGCCAGCGTCTGCTTGGCCTGTTCGATGGCGCCCGTCGTCACGTAGCATTTGGCCAGCCCCGCCATCGCGGGGATGTTGGCGGCGTCGAAGCCAAGCACCTCGGCATAGATCTGGGCGGCGGCCGCAGGGTCGCCCTCCGCCAGAACGGCCTCGGCCTCCTGCAAGATCTCGGCGATGTTCGGCTCGCCCGGCGCGGTCACGCCCTTGGTGAGCTTTTCGATGAAGGCGTTGACCTGGCTCTCCGGCACCGCGCCCATGAAACCGTCGGCGGGCTGGCCGCCGACGAACGCGATGACGGCCGGGATCGACTGGATGCCCATCTGGCCGGGGATGGCCGGATGCTCGTCGATGTTCATCTTGACCAGCTTGACCTTGCCCTTGGCGGCGCGGACCGCCTTTTCGAGCACCGGCGTAAGCTGGCGGCAGGGGCCGCACCACGGCGCCCAGAAGTCGATCAGCACCGGCTGGCGCTTCGATTCCTCGATGACGTCCTTAACAAAGGTCTGGGTGGTCGTTTCCTTGATCAGATCGGGTGTCGCCTGCGGCGCCGGGCCGCCGCCCTGCTCAACTATCGTCACGGTATCCTCGCCTGATGTCTCGAGAAGCTGTCCTGGACCAAGATGTTCCGGAATTCGGGGCCCGTTCTAGCACGACGGGCGGCAAGTTCCTCTCCGCTAGATGGCGGCTTCGCCACAAAATTCAATCGGGTGACCCCTTTCCGGCTCCGCCGGAACCTGCCATCGGCATAGCCACCGGATGGAGTAACGACGCGAAGAGCTGGCCGGTTCACCGGCTGGCGTGTCTGAGGCTCGATCGAATCGACCCGCCCCAGACTGCGGGCGCCCCTTCGTGGGTTCCCAGGACGTAGAATACGGCCACAAACCCCGCTTGGGCGCGGTTTCGGACCGTTTCGCTCCCATTTGTTAATAAAATCGCATGATCCTCGCGACACCAGATCGCATCCGGACTGTTGCATTCGCGGTCGGCATTTGTCATACGTCTGCCGTTGACGGCGCGCGTTCGCCGCCATCTCGGATGCGGGTGTAGCTCAGTGGTAGAGCACGACCTTGCCAAGGTCGGGGTCGAGGGTTCGAGCCCCTTCGCCCGCTCCAGATTTTTCTCATGCACCGAGTCTGACCGTGGCCGCCCGGAAGGGCGTTGCCGCATGCAAACGCGCGTGCGTTTCTCCCTCCGCCCTGCGGCGGCTCCGCTTCGGCTTCGCGCCGGCCGCTGCAGCCGAAGCGTTCGGGACGACCGGCTTGCTCCCGCCTCAGGCCCGCGTATCCTCGCCTGTGTGGTGAAGGGGCTACGCCTAATCACCTGGAACGGACGGAGCACGACAGGCCACGACGCATGACCCGGACGTTTGTTATCCTGCTTGCGCTGGTGGCGGGCTGGGTCGATGCCGGCTCCTTTGTCGGCCTGCACCACATCATGGCGGCCCATATCACCGGCAACTTCGTCGTGCTGGCTGCCGATATTGCCACCGGATTCCAAACAACCGATCTTCTGAAGATTTTCATCCTGCCGATCTTCTTCATCGCCGTCATGGCAATCACGCTGGTTCATGACCGTTACGTGGCCCTCTACGATGACCCGGCGCGGCATATCCGCGGCATGCTGGTGATCGAGGCGGCCCTGATCGCCGGCACCGGCGCGCTCGGTCTCTCGGTCAGCCTCAACGGCTGGGCGCTCGACTTCTGGCTCTCCCTCGTGATTGCCACGCCCGTGACGCTCGGCATGGCGCTGCAGAACGCGCTCCACCGGCTCTATCCGATCGTCGGCCCGGCGACGACGGTGATGACCGGCAACATCACGCAGTTCTTCATCGATCGAACCCGTGGAATGATCGGCCGCGCCTCGCGCTCCCTGATCAACGACATGCCGAAAGACGAGTTTCTTCTGCCTGTGCTCATCGCCGCCTTCGGCATCGGCTGCGTGCTGGGCGCCGCGACCACCATGCGGTTCGGCAACGGCGCGTTCTTGCTTCCGGCCGCGCTCATCCTCGCCGCCGCGGCTCTCGCGCGGCCGGCCGGAAAAGCGGCATGATGGCCGACCTGCGCCGCCGGCCGCCGGATCGTCAGGGGTTGCCAGGCCGCAAGGACTAATTCCGGCGCTCACGCGACTCACTGCTGCCGCATCCTTTCTGTTCCCTGTGAACCAGTTCGCTTTTCCGCCGGATGGCGCGTGGCATCATCCGGAGCCAGAGATTGAATGCGCATCTGACGATCGGGGCGGGTCATGGGCCGAAACATCATTCTCTTGTCCGACGGCACCGGCAACTCGGCTGCAAAGGTCTGGCGAACCAATGTCTGGCGCACCTTCGAGGCGCTCGATCTGTCGGGCAGCGATCAGGTCGCCTTTTACGACGACGGTGTCGGTACCTCCTCGTTCAAGCCGTGGGCGGTCCTCGGCGGCGCGTTCGGGTTCGGCCTGAAACGCAACGTCATCGACATCTATAAATTCGCATGCCGCAACTACCGCGACGATACCGATCGGCTGTTCGGTTTTGGGTTCAGCCGCGGCGCCTTCACCATCCGCGTGGTCGGCGGGCTGATCCTCAACCAGGGGCTGGTCAACGCGCGAAACGAAAAGGAACTCGATGAGAAGGCCCGCGCCGCGTATCGCCGGTACCGGCGCGAGCGCTACCACACCATCTGGCGCGTCGAGGATCTGTTCCGCGGCATCCGCGACCTGTTCCTGCGGGACGGATACGACAAGGCCGAAAACCGCCAGGTCCCGAAAGTCCATTTCGTCGGCGTATGGGATACCGTCTCCGCCTATGGCGCGCCACTCGACGAAATGACCCGCGGCATCAGCCGCTACATCTGGCCGCTGGAGCTTCCCACCCACACCCTTCCCCGCGAAAGGGTGGCGCGCGCGTGCCACGCGCTTGCGCTGGACGAGGAACGAACCACCTTCCATCCCGAGCTATGGAACGAGGGCGACGTACCTTCCGAGGAGCCCGATCCGGCCAGGGAGCGCTATGTCAGGGATGAGCAGCTCAGCCAGGTCTGGTTCGCAGGCGCGCATTCCAATGTCGGCGGCGGCTATCCGGACGATTCGCTCGCCTACATTCCCTTTGTCTGGATGATCACCGAAGCCCAGCGCTGCGGACTGAAGTTCAAGTCCGACACCGTCAAGCCGCCGACCCCGGTGGCGGATCCCGATACGTTCAAGAACGCGATCTCGCGGCGCGACAAGGATGGCCGCATGTACGACCCCCGCGCCGGTCTCGGCGCCTATTACCGCTACGGACCGCGCAAGCTGGCGCAGCTTTGCAACGCGCGCTACTCCAAAAAGGAGGACGACGAGGTCATCGTCGCGCGCCCGAAAATCCACGAAACGGTTTTCCGTCGCATCGACAATCGGGCGCATGCCTATGCGCCGGTGGGCCTGCCACCGGTCTATGACGTCGTCCGCGAATCCGACGGTGCCATCCTGACGCCGTCGCAATTCGGCGTGGAGGAAGACGACGAGGCAAAGATGAGGGCCGATGCGCAGGAGCACGTCTGGAACGAGATTTGGAAGCGCCGGATCATCTACTTTGCAACCGTCGGCGCGACCCTGGCGCTGCTTGTGTTCCCACTGCTCAGCAGCGCCACGCGGGAGGATGAATTCACCAGCCCGATCCGCTGGGTGTCCGATCTCATCCGCATCGTCGGGGGATTCTTGCCGGGTTTCGTCTCGCCGTGGATCGACGGCTATGCGCGTGCGCCGATCTCGTTCCTGCTGCTGGTGGGACTAGCAAGCGGCCTGATGTGGTGGGGAATGCACATTGCCTCGCGCATTTCGGTCATGATGGGGACGATCTGGCACGGCGCGCTGAACCCGCCGACAGGCTTGCCGGACAACTTCATCTACCGTCTGCGCAGCCATCGCGCCTACACCGCCTTTCATGAAAGACTGAAACGGCGATGGGCGCCGTTTCTGCTCGCAATGCTGCTGGTTTATCTCGGTGCCGGCCTCGTCAGTCATCTGCTTTTCAACGTCCAGGACGTCTATGGCTTGACCTGCGTCGAGAGTGCGGCGACGAGGAAGCTGGAGACCAGGGGCGAAACCTCCGGGCCGATCCGCTTCGAGACGTCCGATCTGTGTAAGCCAACGGGAATCATGGTGGAGAAGGGCGCGCGGTACCTGATCGAGATCAAGCCGGTGGCCGGCGCCGACTGGGCCGATGACGGGGTTCCCGTCCCGCTCGGCGGCTTCTCCCCCGCCCACCCGCCGGTCTGGTATCACCGCCTCAAGCTCGCCGCGGCGGTGCCGCTCCGACGTGAAACGACGCAGGACTGGTTTCACGTGGTGCTGCGCTACGGGCGGGTCGGCGGCGAAGAGACGTTCATCGTGCCCGACCCCGATGACAACCTGATCCAGTCTCCAATCAGGGCGACCCGCAACGGCGAACTCTTCATCTTCGTCAACGATGCGGTCATCGGCATTCCCGGCCTGTACGACTTGTTCTACAGGAACAATCGGGGCGCAGCGGACCTGGCGGTGACGCGGCGCTAGCGCGATCCTGCATGGCGGCAGGCGGGCAGGTGGAGCGTGCCGCTTGCTGCGACGCAATGCACACGTCACAAAGTTGACTCAAAGCGCGGCGGCGCGCCCCGCGGTTCGATTTCATGACAATGATTCCGCCCGACGCGCGTATCCCGCTTCTCTCCCGAGAAGGATGTGTTACCATTTTTTCGGTCTGTTCCATCTCACCAGACCAGGTTCGCTTCTCTGACGTCCAAAAAATAACAGTCGCAGCCGCCAGGCTGCATAGGGAGTGACGCGATGAAATCGGCATTCAATCGATCCATTCTTGCGCTCGCAGCCATCCTTGTCGTCGCGGGAGCTGGTTCGGCCAGTGCGCAACAGAAGCCTCTCAAGAAATACGAATCGGGCACCAAGGATTTTTGGACCAACCCGCCGCCCGACTGGTTCCTTGGTGACGAGACCGAAGCCCAAAAGGGCCAGGCGCCGCCGTCCGGTCCGCCGACCGGCGCCTCGGAGGCCGAACTCGCGGCGATGATGAAGAAGATCAAACTGCCTGAGGGCTTCAGCATTGAAGTCTACGCTTCCAACGTGCTGGAAGCGCGGCAGATGGCCTGGGGTGACAAGGGCACGCTGTTTGTCGGCTCTTTCAGCCTCGGCAACGTCTATGCGATCAAGGACGTTGGCGGGAAGCGGGAGGTCAAGACGGTCCTCAAGGGCCTCACCATGCCGACCGGCCTCGCCTTTCTCGATGGTTCGCTCTACGTCGTCGCGATCAACAAGCTGATCAAATACGAAAACGCCGAAGCCAATATCGACAATCTCGGCGCCGGCAAGGTGGTGTATGACGACATGCCGTCCTACGTCCCGCATGGCTGGAAATACATCGCCGTCGACAAGGATGGCTGGTTCTACCTGCCGTTCGGACCGCCCTTCAACATCGGTCTGCCGCCGACCAGCCTCTCGCAGGTCCGCCGCGTCGATCCCAAGACCGGCAATGCCGAGATCTGGGCGCTCGGCGTCCGCAACAGCGTCGGCGGCGACGTCGATCCGCGTTCCGGACGATACTGGTTCACCGAGAACGCGCGCGACTGGATCAGCGACGACATGCCGAGCGACAAGCTCAATATGATCTCGAAGATCGGCGAGCACTTTGGCTATCCCTACTGTCACCAGGGCGATTTCCAGGATCCGAAATTCGCCATGGGGCATAAGTGCGAGGAGTTCACCCCGCCCGTCGTCAAGCTCGGCGCCCACGTCGCGCCGCTCGGCATGAAGTTCTATACCGGCGATCAATTCCCCGCCGAGTACAAGAACAACATCCTGATCGCCGAGCACGGCTCCTGGAACCGCGCCAAGTACCAGGGTGCCCGCATCAAGCGCGTGATCGTCGATGCCGACGGCAAGAACGCCAAGTCGGAAATCTTCGCCTCCGGCTGGCTCGAGGGCAACACCGGCTATCTCGGCCGTCCGAACGACATCATCCTCGCCAAGGATGGTTCGATACTGGTGGCCGACGACTGGGCTGGCGCCGTCTATCGCATCAGCTACAAGAAGTAGGACGTTAACGGTTAGAGCGTTTTCGAGCGAAGTGGGTACCGGTTCGCGTGAAGGAAACGCGTCAAAACTAGAGGGCTGCGGTTGTCCGGGAACGGGTGACCGCAGCCTTTGTTGTTTGGGGCTGTGCGGAGGTGTTCACATGCGAAATGCACTGGTCGGGATCGTGCTGGCGTCGGCCATCGCCTGCGGTTCGTCGGTCTACGCGGCCGACATTGCAGCCGGCAAGGCGAAGGCCGAGCTGTGCGTCGGCTGCCACGGCGAGGGTGGCATTTCGCAGATGGAGAACATTCCCTCGCTCGCGGCCCAGCCCGACCTGTTCATCCAGTGGCAGCTCGTGTTCTTCCGCGCCGGCACCCGCAAGAACGAACAGATGCAGCCGATTGTCGAGCAGCTCAACAACGAGGATATCCGCAACCTCGGCGCCTATTACGCTTCGCTGGCGCCGCCTAAGGCACCGAAGCCTGACGATAATCCCGACCTATCAGCCAAGGGCGCGCAGGCGGCCGCCGGCCGGCGCTGCGCGGCATGTCACACCGATACCTACGCCGGCACCAAGGCGGTCGCTCGCATTGCCGGACAGCGCGAGGAATATCTCGTGAAAGCGCTACGCGATTACAAAACCGGGGTGCGCGCCGGCGGCGCCATGGCGGCGATGGCTGACATCGCCTTTCCGCTCAGCGAGGAAGAGATCGAGGCGCTGGCGCATTATCTCGCGCATCTCTGATGCGACGCAGCCCGGGTGAAGCGAAGCGCAACCCGGGAACGGTCTCTCGACTGGTAGTATTTCGGATTGCGCTTCGCTTCATCCGGGCCAAGGATCAAACTACCCCCGCTGTTTCTCATACGCCTTCAGATGGGTGTAGGCGATGCGCAGCTTCGGCACCGGGATCTTGGCGGCGTCGGCGCGGGCGACGAGATCGCCGATCACATGGTCGGCCTCGACCGGCAGGCCGGCCTTGATGTCGCGGAACATCGAGGCCGTCATCGGCGAGCCTTCAGCCGTCAGCAAACCGCTGGTGCGCTGGAAGAACGGGCCGGTCGGCGCATAGCCCGACGCTTTTGCGATCGCAGAGCATTCGTCCAGCATGCCGAGCAGAAAATCCTTGCCGCCGGTGGCCGCCAGTATATTGCCGACCGAAGTGCGCATCAGCGAGGTCGACGCCGCGAGCGACGCGAGGAAAACCCACTTCTCCCACATGTCCTGCAGGATGTTTTCACTGGCTACCGCGCCGAACTTGCCACTATCGAACACCTTTGCGATTGCGCGCACCCGCTCCGACATCGCGCCGTCGCGTTCGCCGAAATTCAGTGACTGCATCGGCGCGAGCTGGGCCACCTCGCGGGCCTCGTTGAGCGTCACCGCGATGGCGCAGAGACCGCCGAGCACACGGCCGGCGCCGAATTTTTCATCGAGCACATTAAGATGCAGCATCCCGTTGAGCAGCGGGATGATCGTCGTGTCCGGCCCGACCGCAGGGGCAAACGACTTGATCGCGTCTTCCAGGTCGAACGCCTTGCAGCTCAGCAGCACGACATCGAATGTTTCCGTGAGCTTGTCCGCCTGCACCGTCGGAGGGCTCTTGAGCGTCACGTCGCCGTTGGGACTTGTGATGACGAGACCCGCGCTGGCGAGCTCGGAAGCACGCTTCGGCCGAACCAGAAACGTCACGTCGTTTCCGGCCTGTAGCAGCCTGCCGCCGAAATAGCCGCCGATGGCGCCGGCCCCGACCACGAGAATGCGCATGCGATACTTCCTTTTTGTTGGTCTTGGAGGGCGAACGGGGAGTGACGACTGGAAATCTCCGGCCACCGTCTATCATCAACCATTCGCTATTCGCCACTCACGATTCACCCTCTACTTTCCCGAAACCAATTCCTCGACTTCGCGGAGCTGCTCCTTGCCGAAGAACATTTCCTTGCCGACAAAGAATGTCGGCGAGCCGAACGCGCCGCGTTCAACGGCGTTCTGGGTGTTCTCGATCAGCCTAGCCTTCACATCGGCATCCTGCGCGCGCGCCAGCAGTTTTGCGGCATCGAGGCCGAACGAGGCCAGCGCCTTGGCGGCCACTTCAGGGTCGTCCATCTTTTTCGGCTCGACCCACATGTGATGGAAAGCGGCCTCGACATATTTCTCGAACACGCCTTCGAACTGGGCCGCCACCGCCGCGCGCATCAGGTTCAGCGTGTTGACCGGGAAGGATGGATTCCAGACATAGGGTTTGACGTCAAAACGCTTCAGGAAGCGCTGGGTTTCCAGCGCGTGGAATTCGCGCTTGTTCTTGATGCCGGCGAGCGTTTCAGCGGGCGACTTGTTGTTGGTGGCCTTGAAGATGCCGCCGAGCAGGATCGGTAAATATTCGAATTTTACACCGGTGCGCTTTTCGATCGCCGGGATCGCTTCGTGGCTGAGGAAGGCGTTGGGACTGCCGAAATCGAACAGGAATTGCGGATTTGTGCTCATGGCAGTCTCCCTCCAAGTTTCGTCATTGTGGCGCACGGCGATCGGTGCGTCCACGGTATTATGATGATCGTAATATCGTGGCAACACTCGGCCGCGCGGAGGCGATGAGGGTCGAGAGAGCGAAGCGCGCCTACGGCTCGGCGCGATCGCTGAAGGCGAGCTTGACGACGTGGTCGCGGATATCTTCGGGCCAGCCGGCGACGAGACCGACGAAGCGGCGCCGGTCGTCGGCGAACAGCGCGCGCGACGCTTCCTCGAAGCCCGCGAGATTGCCGGCCATGACGGACATGAAGTGATAGGCGGCATCGCGTGCCGCACGGGCGCGATCCGCATCGCCATTGGTGCGGCGCGCTTCCTCCACCAGCTTTCGGAGCGCGACCGATGCGCCGCCGGGCTGCGCGCCAAGCCATTCCCAATGGCGCGGCAACAGCGTCACCTCGCGCGCGACGACGCCGAGTTTTGGCCGTCCGCGCCCTCGCGGCTGCGCAGAAGCAGTCCCTTCCGATTCGGCAGCCGGCGGCCAGGTGGGTTGCGGAAGACGGGCAATCACGTCGCGTTCAGTGCCGCGAAGGTCGAGATCGGTCGGCTGGCCGGTCGCGTCGCTGAAAATGATGATCGACGGCGCGCCGGGCCGGCGGGACGCCTGCATGACCGCGATCGCGACCTCCGCAAGCGGGCCTGCGGCGAGGCGCTTGGGGCCAATGAAAGCCGTGAAACAGGGGCGGATCTTGTCGGTCATTGGAAGGAAACCCTGACTTTTCAATCCGCAATATTTACCCGGATAAATTACACTGTCAATATCGCCCGGGTATATTAGACGCTGTTCTTCAGCCTGTCTCGACTTTGCCCTGACCGGCTGGCACCAACAGCGGCCAATAAAAGGGAACGCCATGCTGACGGTTCATCATCTCAACAATTCCCGCTCGCAGCGCGTGCTGTGGCTGCTCGAAGAGCTGGAGGTGCCGTACGACATCGTCCGCTACCAGCGTCAGCCGGACATGCGGGCGCCAAACGAACTGCGCGCCATTCACCCGCTCGGGAAGTCGCCGGTCATTACCGACAATGGCAACACCATCGCCGAGTCGGGTGCGATCTGCGAATACATCATCGGCACCTATGGCAAGGGCCGCCTGATCCCGCCTGCGAATACGCCGGAGCGTCTGCGCTACACCTATTGGCTGCACTATGCCGAAGGCTCGGCGATGCCGCCACTGCTGCTGAAGCTGCTGTTCACGCTGATGCCGAAGCGCGCGCCTGCCTTGCTGCGCCCGCTGGTGCGCAAGGTGTCCAACACCGCGCTCACCACGCTGGTCAATCCGCAGCTCAAGCAGCACATGGATTACTGGGAAGGCGAGCTTGCAAAAAGCGAATGGTTCGCCGGCGCGGAATTCAGCGGCGCCGATATCCAGATGAGCTTTCCGCTGGAGGCCGCCGCGGCGCGCGGCGGGCTCGAGAGCGGTCATCCCAGGGCGATGGCGTTTCTCGAACGCATCCATGCCCGCCCGGCCTATGCGCGTGCGCTGGAAAAGGGCGGACCATATGTGGTCGGGCGGTGACGGCTTGTCGGTTCGATCACTAATGTCTCTGGAATACTGGATCGTCCGCTTTCGCGGACGATGAAGGCTTTAACAGCGATGACGACTCTCCCGGGTGCACCGCGGCGATGACTTCCTTCACCAGCCGGGCAACGCCACGGATATCGCCCGTCGGATCGACGCTGTCACCGAGCCGCACCACGACGAGGCGCTGCGACGGCATGATCACTATACGCTGGCCGAGCAGGCCGGATGCAAAAAACGAATCGGCGGGCATGCCGAGATGGATCCGGCCCCTGGCGTCTGGATGATCGCTGCGGTTGGTGTAGAATCCCGCGGCGTAATCGCTGCTCAAGGTCGCCGCGGCGCAGAAATCCACCCAGTCCTCGTGCAGGATGCGCTTTCCGCCGATCACGCCGTCGTTCAGATAGAGCAGGCCGAATTTCGCCCAGTCGCGCGCGCTGGCAAGCATGTAGTTCGCGCCATGCAGCGTGCCTGCGCCATCGAATTCCAGCGTGACGTTGCGCATGCCGAGCGGATTGAACAGTTCGCGCCAGGCAAAAGCGAGCGTCTGCTCCGGCCGGCCCACGGCGTCGCTGACGATGCGCGCCAAAATCTGTGTGGTGGCGCTGGAATAGTGAAATCGCGCGCCGATCGGCGCGATCAGCTTCGCATCGACGGCGTAGGCGGACGTATCATCTTCCAGAAACATCCGGCTCGATCGGTCAAAACCCGAATTGGTCTCGTCGAGGTCGAGGCCCGAGGTCATGCGCATGAGATGCTCGACCTCGATCTCGCGGCGTGGATCGTCGGCGGCGCGCCACTCCGGGATCGGAGCGGGCATCGACGGCGTAACGAGCCCCTGCTGCGTCAACACGCCGATCAGCGCGTTGATCACCGATTTGGTCAGGGAGAAGCCAGACAGCGGCGTATCCACGCCGATGCCGGGCGCATAGCGTTCGGCGATCACCTTGCCGTCATGCACCACCACGACCGCCTTCGTTCGCCGGAACGGCGGCGCTGCCGGTTCCTCGAAAGCATGGTCGAGCGCGGCCTTCAGAGCGGGATCGTCCGGCTCGACCGTCGCGGGTCCGGCGATCTCAGGCAACAGTGCCGGTGTCCTGGCCGCCCGGAGCGTCTCGATATCGCTTTTCAGCAGATACGGCTCCCTTGTCCCGTGCTGCTCGACGCAGCCGAGCCCGTCGTGGAACGATGCGCGGCCCCCGAACAGGCCGAGCGTCGAGGCCTCGACGGTCCGCGCCGAGCGATCAATCGCGAACGTCATGACGTGACGCAGGCGGCGAAAGCCCGGCCGCTCCATCGTTTCGGCAAACACGGTTTGCGGATCGAGCCCGGAAACGAAGGCCTTGCTGCAGATCATGTGCGCCACCGAGCCCGTGGCAAGATGGATCGCGCGGTCCGGGCGGAAGTGAGCGCAAAGCCCGGCAAGCGCCGCCAGGACCATCGCGACCGCTGCGAACAGGATCCATTTCCACGAGGTCACGCGATTCTCCGGACGTTGCGCGGCGATCGCCTCTAACGCGACGTCTGCGCTGATCCCACCGATGGCAGCGCCTGCACGGTGACGCCCGGCGGCGGCACATCGTCGTCGGGCACGAAGAAATCAGACATCAGAGGCACGGTAAGGTCGACGCGATAGTGCTCGAAATCCCTGACGCCGGACGCGTACAGCACCTTGTCGTCGATGCAGAATTGCCCGGTGAATTCCCGCGCCGGCTGGGTCAGGATCGCGTGCGCGGCGTCGCCCATGATCTCGAGCGTGCGGCTCGCGCGCATCATGGCCTCGCCGCCAAGCAGATTGCCGACCGCGGCAGTCGCAATCGTCGTACGCGGCCACAGCGCGTTGACCGCGACGCCTGCGGATTTCAGTTCGCCTGACAGCCCCAGCACGCACATGCTCATGCCGAACTTTGCCATCGTGTAGGCGGTGGAATGCTCGAACCATTTCTGCTTCATGTCGAGCGGCGGCGACAGCATCAGGATGTGGGGGTTGGCGGCCTTCTTCAGATGGGGAATGCAATATTTCGACACCATGAAAGTGCCGCGGGTGTTGATGCCCATCATCAGGTCGAACCGCTTCATGTCGGTTCCTTGCGAGTTGGTCAGGCTGATGGCGCTGGCGTTGTTGACGCAGATATCGATGCCGCCGAATTCGGCGACGGTCTGCTCGATCGCCGCGATCACCTGCGCCTCATCGCGGATGTCGCACAGCACCGGCAACGCCTTGCCGCCCGTCGCGCGAATTTCATCCGCCGCCGTGTAGATGGTGCCCTTGAGTTTCGGATGCGGCTCCGCCGTCTTTGCCGCAATCGCGACATTGGCGCCGTCTCGCGCGGCACGCAGGGCAATGGCGAGACCAATGCCACGGCTGGCGCCCGATACGAACAGCGTCTTGCCTTTGAGAGATGTCATTGGGCCGCCTCCGGTTTCAGTTCTGCGTTGGCTATGATCTATAGGGCATATCACCGCCATCCGTCATCGTTTCACTGCCCCGCCGCCGTTGCGCCTCGCGTACGTGGATCGGGGGCGCCGAGCAGGCCGGTCGGCGTGACGGCGATCGAGTTCACCGAGGTCTGGCCGAGCGGCACGACCACCTTGTGGCCTTTGGCTCTCAGTTTCTCCAGAATCTCGTCCGGAAAGCCGCGTTCAGCGCGCACCTCGTCGGGCATCCATTGATGATGGACCCGGGGCGCCGCCACAGCGGCGGCGACGTCCATCTTGTAGTCGAGCACGTCGACCACGACCTGGAGCACCGCCGAGATGATGCGGCTGCCGCCCGGCGAGCCCGTGATCAGCACCGGTTTGCCGTCCTTCAATACGATGGTCGGCGACATCGACGACAATGGCCGCTTGCCCGGACCCGGCAGATTGGCTTCGAGCCCGACTAGGCCAAAGGCATTCGATGCGCCGGGCGCGGCGGTAAAATCGTCGAGCTCGTTGTTGAGCAGCACGCCGGTTCCCTCGGCGACCAGGCCGACGCCATAGGGAAAATTCAGTGTGTAGGTATTGCTGACTGCGTTGCCGCTGGAATCAACGATCGAGTAATGCGTGGTGTTGCTGCCCTCGCGCGGGCTGACAGCCAAGACATCGCCTGCCGGCGTCGCGCGCGCCAGGTCGATGGTGGCGCGCTGCCGCGCCGCATATTCCTTGGTGATCATTGCATTGACCGGCGCGTTGACGAAGGCGGGATCGCCGAGATAGCGCGCGCGGTCAGCGTAGGCGCGTTTCATGGCTTCGATCATGACGTGCAGGGACGGCGCGGTGCCCTGCTTCATGTCGGCCATCTGAAACCCTTCGAGAATATTCAGCGTCTCCAGCAGCACCGTGCCGCCGGAAGAGGGCAGCGGCATCGAGACGATGTCGTAGCCGCGGTAGGTGCCGCGTACCGGGGGGCGGATGACAGCCTGATAGGATTTCAAATCGTCCGACGTCATCAGGCCGCCGCCGTCGCGCACCGCCTTGGCCAGCCGCTCGGCGACCGGCCCCTCATAAAATCCGCGCGGTCCCCGTTCGGCAATCGCCGCAAGCGTCGCCGCGAGATCGGTCTGGATCAGACGGTCGCCTTCCTGCAGCGGCGTGCCGTCGCTGCGGGAGAACGCCTTGGCTGAATTCGGCCAGCGTCTCATCCGGCGATACATATCCGACAGCGTGTCGGCCATGTCGTCGGCGACCGCAAAACCCTCACGCGCGAGCTCGATCGCGGGCGCGAGGATTTGCGCGAGCGTGAACCGGCCCGAGCCATATTTCTCCAGCGCCAGCGTCAGGCCCGCGACCGTGCCAGGCACGCCGATGCCGAGCGCGGAATTGCGCGACTTGTCGCTGTCAGGCTTGCCGTCGGCCCCCAAAAATACGTCCTGCGTGATCGCGCCCGGCGCGATCTCGCGATAATCGATGGCGACAGCCTCGTTGCGCGACGCCGAATGAATCACCATGAAGCCGCCACCGCCGATGTTGCCGGCGCGCGGATAGGTGACGGCCATCGCAAAGCCGGTGGCGACCGCGGCGTCAACCGCATTGCCGCCCTGCCGCAGGATGTTTGCGCCGATCTCCGCAGCAAGCCTCTCCTGCGCCACCACCATGCCGTGCTCGGCGGTGATGGCGCGAACCGTGGAGAGATCGACCGGAGCGAAAACGCGGCGGTCCTGCGCAAGGGCGGTTGCCGCGCAGGCGAACGCAAGGACGATTGTGGCGGCCAGCCGGCGCCATCGGATCAAAGAGAAAGTCATCGAAAATCCGCCGCAGTTGAAGCCTGTGTGACGCCGGGCAATGCCAGCCGGCACCGCTGACGAATGCTATACGGGTTTGGATTCGATCGGCAAAATGGCCCGCTCGACTTTTGAAGGAAATTCCTCACATGACGGTGATCGCTCCCGAGGTAACCGGCGCCCAAGCGCCGCGGGAATATCCGCGCCGCGCTGCCGTCATCAGCTGGATCTTCTTTGACTGGGCCGCCCAGCCCTATTTTACGCTGATCACCACTTTTGTCTTCGCGCCCTATTTCGCGAGCTTCGTCGCGCCCGATCCGGCGCAAGGGCAGGCGCTGTGGGGCTTCGCCACCGCCGCCGCCGGCCTTGCAATCGCGCTGCTGTCGCCGGTGCTGGGCGCGATCGCGGATGCCAGCGGCCGGCGCAAGCCGTGGATCGCAGGTTTTGGCGCGCTGCTGGTGATCGGTGCCTCGCTGATGTGGATCGGCAAGCCCGGCGACCCCGGCGTTATTCCGCCGCTGTTGCTGGCTTACGCGATTGCGAGCATCGGCGTCGAATTCGCCACCGTCTTCAACAACGCAATGATGCCGACGCTGGTGCCGCCGGACCGGATCGGGCGGCTGTCCGGCACCGGCTGGGCCACCGGCTATATCGGCGGCATCCTCAGTCTCGTGCTGGTGCTCGGCTTTCTGGCCGCCAGTCCCGACACCGGTCGTACGCTGTTCGGTCTTGCGCCACTGTTCGGGCTCGACCCGGTCTCGCATCAGGGCGATCGCATCACCGGCCCGCTGACGGCGGTCTGGTTCGTCATTTTCGTGCTGCCGATGTTCCTGCTGACGCCGGACTATCCGGCGAGACGCCCGATCCGCGCCGCGTTGCGCGAGGGGTTGAGCGGATTGAGGCGGACGCTCGGCGAATTGCCGAAGCAGAAATCGCTGGCGACGTTTCTGCTCGCCAATATGATCTACACCGACGGACTGGTATCGCTGTTCGCGTTCGGCGGCATCTACGCCGCCGGCACCTTCGGCTGGCGCACGATTCAGATCGGAAGTTTTGGCATTTTGCTGGCGATTGCCGGCACCTTTGGGGCGTGGCTCGGCGGCAGACTCGACGACAGGCTGGGGCCAAAACGCGTGGTTGCCGGCAGCCTGCTGATCCTGCTGTTCGCGGTCGGGGCGATCCTGCTGGTCGATAAGGATTCGATTCTGTTTGTCGAGGTTGGACCGCCGGCGCCGGGCGCTCCGTTGTTCTCGGGTGCCGCCGAGCGCGCCTATCTGATGCTCGGATGCCTGATCGGCGCGGCCGGCGGCCCGCTGCAGGCGGCGTCACGCACGCTGCTGATCCGTCTGGCGCCGCGGGACCGCATTGCGCAGTATTTCGGCCTGTTCGCGCTGACCGGGAAGGTGACCTCCTTCATCGGTCCGCTGTTGATCGGGGCGATCACGGTTTTAGCCGCGAGCCAGAAGGCCGGCATGGTGGTGCTGGTCGTGTTCTTCGCGGCGGGCCTGGTACTGCTGGCGCGTGTAAGGGAGTGATGGCGGGCGGATAGTTGAGTGGTGACTGCCGTCCCCGCGCAATAAAAAGCGCGAGGTGCGTGTTTGGTATCGTGACCGCGGCTCTTTGCTACGCCGCCCGGCGTAAATCTTCCGCGAGGGCGCGATAGGACAGCGCCTCCGCCAGATGGAGCCGGCCGATCTTTTAAGCGCCGTCGAGGTCGGCCAGCGTGCGCGCGACGCGCAGCACGCGGTGATAGCCGCGCGCGGTCAACTTCATGGTCTC
>CADEDX010000077.1:0-9373 GCA_902826195.1 uncultured Bradyrhizobium sp.
GATCCCGATGGTGCTGGAACGGGTGCGCGCCGACCCCGCGGTGGCGTCGGGGACCTTTGTCACGACGATCACCGACGTGGTCGGCTTCTTCTCGTTCCTCGGCATCGCCACGCTGTGGTTCGGGCTGAAGTAGCTTCTTGCCTTTTTTATCGTTAATCGCGCCTTAACGCGCTTGGCGGATGATGCGCTCTCACGAGGGCAACATGCAGCGCTTGCGGCTGAAAGCGGACGGACGGATCGTCGAACTGCGGGACGGGCACGAGTTCCCGCTCGCGCCGGCGATGCCCGGGCTCAATCCGCCTGCGGCATCCGACATAGCGCCCGCCGTTGCATCAGGCGATACCCCGGCTCTGCCGGCGGTGCGCGACCTGCGCCGCCGCGCGCAACTCACTCAGACCGAATTTGCGGCCCGGCTTGGCGTGCCCGTCGAAACCATCCGGAACTGGGAGCAGGGCAAGCGCGCGCCGCGCGGCCCGGCGCGGGCCTTGCTCGCCGTGATCGCGCATTCGCCGGAGACCGTGTTCGCCGCGCTGGCGCCCGAGGAGCCGTCGCGGGCCTAGGCGTCATGGTTGACGATTCCTTGCGCGATTCGGATACCCAAACGCTATCAGTTGGCACGACGATTTCCGCAGCCCATAATGGGGCAGGTACAGCGGGTGCAACCGATGCTGTCTATCGAAGCCAATGGCGCAAGAATTCCGGCGATCGGGCTGGGTACCTGGGATTTGCGTGGACGTGCCTGCGCGCGGATCGTCGAGCAGGCGCTGCGGCTCGGCTATCGCCACATCGACACCGCCCAGATGTATGAGAACGAACGCGAGGTCGGCGAGGGGCTGCGGGCATCGGCCGTCAAGCGCGGCGAGATCTTCGTTACGACAAAAATCTGGCCGACGCATTTCGCGCCTCACGATCTGGAGCGTACAGCCAAGGAAAGCCTGGTGCGGCTGCGCCTGACCGAGGTCGACCTGCTCCTCTTGCAGTGGCCGAACCCGCGGGTGCCGCTGGGGGAGACGCTCGGCGCACTGGCGCGGGTGAAGCAGCAGGGGCTGGCGCGGCATATCGGCGTCTCCAATTTCACCGTAGCCCTAGTCGAAGAGGCGGTGGCGTTGTGCTCGGAGCCGCTGGTGTGCGACCAGGTCGAGTATCATCCCTATCTCGAGCAGGCCAAGGTGAAGGAAGCCTGCGCCCGCCACGGCATGGCACTGGTGGCCTACAGTCCGGTTGCTCGTGGCCGCATCAAGAGCGAGCCCGCGTTGAAGCAGATCGGGGAACGCCATCGCAAGACGGCGGCGCAGATCTGCCTGCGCTGGCTGGTGCAGCAGGGCGTGACGGCGATCCCGCGCACCTCGCAACTCCACCGGCTTTCGGAGAACATCGAGATATTCGATTTCGAACTGTCGGACGAGGAGATGCAGCAGATCTCCGCCCTGGGTAGCGCCAGCGGACGGCTGACGGATTTCGGTTTCGCGCCGAAATGGGATTGAGCCGCCGCGCAGCTGGACGCTATGCTGCGGGCAGGGGAATATCGAACATCGCTCCGATGAAATGGAACTACGGCGGATCATACCATCTGACATCACGGCGTCGGCGGTTGCACATGTATCGCTGCTGACGCTCCTCGTGCTGTTTTCCGACGTGCGTCCGTTCGGCGCGGTGACCGCCGATGAGGTCCCGGTCGAGATCGTGACGCCCCAGGAAATCGCCGAGCAGCAGATGCCCGCCGAGCCGCTGCCTGCGGAGAGTAAGCCGGAGCCGCCACAGCTCGATTTTTCCCGGCTCGACAAGTCGCCCGACGATACCGCGCCAGCTCCTCCATCATCGTCGCCGGCCGCAGCGCCTGCGCCCGCCGCAGCGCCGCAGAAGCAGGCGGCGCTTGCTTCGCCGCGCGCAGCCCAGCCGCCGCCGTCGCAACCGGCGCCGCCGGCCTACATGCCGCCCGAGCCTGATGTTTCGATCAAATACCAAGTGCTGCTCGGCTTGCCGCCCGACATCTCGCCGATGCCGCCGGCGCCTGCGCAAGGTTCGAGCAAGGGCGCCGACAATTTCGATGCGCCCGCGACCGAAGCCGCCGATATCGCCAGCACGCTGGTCGCGGCATTCCGCCGTCACCTCAAGACATGTTCGAAACTGCCGGCCTCGCTGTCGGGCGCCGACGACGTCAAGGTCAAGTTGCGCGTCTTGATGACACCGGAGGGCAGGCTCGCCGCCGAGCCGATCCCGATCGAGGCCAGCGCATCGATGAAGGGGCCGCTATTGATGCAGGGCGCGATCCGCGCGCTGCAGGCCTGCCAGCCTTACGCGATGCTGCCGGCGGATCGCTACGGCGAGTGGAAGGTGATCGACCTCAGTTTTACGCCGCAGGATTTTTCTCCGTCCTCTAGTCTAGATTCCCGCTAGTTCCCCATCGCCCGCCACGCGTTCGACGCGAACTGCCGCCGCCAGGTGACGATGACGACGAGCGCGGTGGTCGCCAGCAACACCCAGGGGCTGACGAACCAGCCGAGATAGCCGAGCGCGAAGAAGAACGCGCGCTGGCCGCGGTTGAAGTGCCGGCCCGCCGCCTCGAACAGCCGCGTGGTACGCATCACATGGGCCTCGGCTTCCGCGGTGTCGCGCTCGGACGAGGGCGGCATCGCGCCGAGTAGGATCGCGACATAGTTGAACAGCCGATACGACCAGGCGAATTTGAAGAAGGCGTAGATGAAGATCAGGATCAGGCCGACGCATTTGATCTCCCACAGCGCCGGCGAGGGGGTGAGGTCGACAGGCAGTTCGCGAAGCACGGCGAGCGCGTCGTTGGTGGCGCGCAGCAGCGCCAGCGCGCCGCCGATCGCAAATAGGCTGGTGGAGGCGAAAAAAGCCGTGCCGTTGTGCAGCGAGGTCATGATCTGCATGTCGACCATGCGCGCCTCACGGTCGAGGATGTTGCGCACCCAGACCTCGCGATATCGGTTCATCCGCGCCGACAGGCTGTCGCGGCCGTAGGCCGTGTGCTCGAGCGTGAAGCCGTAGACCAGCCATTCCACGACGAAGAAGGCGACGGCGGCGATATCGACCCAATAGGCGCGCATGCGGCGATCTCCGGCGGTGGCGTGGCGAGGTACAGGTTGAACGCGTGCGGGGCCCTGTGGCAAGGTCGGGATCGCAACAGGATCCCCCCGCAAATGTTGAAACTGGTCATCGGCAACAAGAACTATTCGTCATGGTCGATGCGGCCATGGCTGGCGCTGCGCGCCAATAACATCCCGTTCGAGGAGGTGTTCATCCCGCTCTATACCGAAGATACGGCGGACAAGGACCGCATCCTGAGCTTTTCCCGCGCGGGAAAAGTGCCGACGCTGGTCGACGGCGATGTCACGGTATGGGATTCGCTGTCGATCATCGAATATCTCGCCGAAAAATTTCCGCAAGCGAAGTTATGGCCGGAGGACCGCGCGCGGCGGGCGCATGCGCGCTCGATTTCGGCGGAGATGCATTCGGGCTTCATGCCGCTGCGCAACGAGTGCGGCATGAACCTGCACCGTCCGATCGGCGCGGTCGCGCTCTCCGATGACGCGCGCGCCAATGTGGCGCGCGTTCAGGAAATCTGGGCCGATTGCGCGCGCCGTTACGGCAAGTACGGTCCGTTCCTGTTCGGTGCGTTCGGCGGCGCGGACGCGATGTTCGCGCCGGTGGTGCATCGCTTCCGCACCTATGCGATCGAGGTGAGCGGCGAGCCGCGTCGCTATTACGAGGCGATGCAGGCGTTGCCGGCGTTCCAGGAATGGACCCGCGACGGCCTTGCCGAAACGATCGTCATCGAAAGGTTCGAGACGGTCTGACGTCGGACACTCCGGTTGCAGGCTCTCGCCCGAGTGTCCGATTGCGGGAATGTTGGTGCGTGGCCGGATTTCGGGGAACCGTCCGATTCGCGGTGTATCGCTCTGAAAAACATGCCGAATTTGCGCATTTGCCATGCCCTGATGTTGCTGGCTTTTGGGCGATCGGCTGTGCTAGGTTGACGCAGGGTTCTCAAGTCGGCCGAAAGCTAGCGGGACCGTGAGCGCGGCCGGCGTTCTTGCGTATGGAGAGGGCGTTGAAGCATAAGTACTCCGTTGGAGAGACAGTCTATTTTACAGCAAGCAACGTTGCCCGTCCGGCCGCCAGCGGCACCTATGAGGTGATCCGGCTGCTGCCGACCGAAGGCGACGACTGCCAGTATCGTATTAAGAGCTCGACCGAAGCTTTCGAACGGGTTGCCAAGGAAAGCCAACTCGCGATTTCCTGAACTCGCGATTTCCTGAATCAGTTGTGTGCAAGCGGCCGGCTGACGGGGTTCCCGTCCGACCGCCGTCAAATGGCCCCGTTCGCAGAACCATCTGCCGAAAAACGGATGCGACAAAGACGCATTCGTCTTCCGACTGCGTTTGATGCTGCGTAAGGGACCTCGCGCATGGACTGGGACTGGGCTGCTCCACTGGACCTTATCTGGAACTCGCCGAACCTGCCATTGTACCTGACGCTGGCGGCGGGGGTCTTTGTCGGCATCATCGTGATGATTACGCTGCTGCGCTCGGAGAGGTCCGTGGCCAACGGCGTGCTCGCGCTCCTCACGCTGCTCGCGATCGGCGTCGCAGGGGTGGTGACGTTCCGCGGCTTCGGCTCGGCCGGCCCGGTTCATTCGAGCGAGGCGCGTCCGGTCCAGACGGCAGTCGCGCCGTTGCCGCAGCTTTCCTGCATTGACGAACTGGCCGGCGATGCCGTGCTCGCCGCGTGCGAAAAAGTGCTGTTCGGATCGGCCGAGTCGGTGGCGGCGGCGGTGGCCTATGCCGCCTCGCAGATCACGCTGTTGACCTCGCTCGGGGATGTCGCCACCGCCAACAAGGGCGGCGGCTCCGATTTGCTGGCGTTGCGCCGCGCGATCGAGCGCGACCGTTACGGGCTGATGGCCTACGTGCTGACCGCGCGGGACCGCTGCACGCCGACGGCCTGCCGCGCGTTCCGCTCGCTGACCGAGCCGCGCCAGATCGTGTCCAACATGGAAGACCGCGTCTACGAAAGCCTGGTCATGCGCTACGCGGCGTCCTGGAACACGCCGCAGGGCGCCGCCGGCATGATTGCCGCCCTGCCGCCTTCGCTGCCCACGGGCAAGCCGACCAACGCCGAATTCCCGACATCGGCTTCCACCCCGCCGGTCAGCATCATGACAGCCGAGCCGCCTGCCGGCGCCACGCCGAAACCGCCGCCGGCAGCCGCGGCACCGGCAGCGCCATCCGCGCAGCGTTCGCTCGCTGCTCCGCCGCCACCGGCGCCAGCCGCAGCACCGACGCAGGCACAGGCCGCCGCCAAACGGCCGCCGCCGGCGCCGAAGCGGCCGGCCGCCGCTGGACCGGTTCAGCTCACGCCGGGCGCGGCACCCACAGCTGATAACAGCGAGTGATCTTTCCAAAGCGCGCACGGGCCGCTACATCGGCTCCATCATGCCGCTTCATCTCATCAAGCTTGCCGTCGGTTGCGAGTCAGTCAAGGAACTCAAGGGCTGGGTCGCCGAACGGATGGCGACCGCCAAGAAAAAAGGCCTGCCGCTCCACCATGTTCACGTCACTCGGATGACGCCGAAGCGCGACGCGGAAATCCTCGCTGGCGGCTCGCTTTATTGGGTGATCAAGGGCGAGATCGCCGCCCGCGAAAAGATCATCGCGATCGAGCCGTTCCGCGACAAGGACGGTATCGGCCGCTGCCGCCTGGTGATGCAGCCCAAGGTGATCGCCGTCTCGCCGCGGCCGATGCGCCCGTTCCAGGGCTGGCGTTACCTGACCGAGGATGCCGTCCCCGCGGATCTCACCAAATCTTTCGCTGCCAGCGTCGCCGTGATGCCGGAACCGATGCGGCGCGAACTGCGCGACCTGGGACTGCTCTAAGGCCGCTCTACCTCTCGAAATTGTCGATCCGAGCGTAGGATGGGTAGAGCGAAGCGAAACCCATCATCTCTCCGCGCAATGAATTGATGGGTTTCGCGAAGGGCTCAACCCATTACAGGTCCGAGTCGGAGCCAGCCTAAACCCCGATATTGTCGATCAGCCGCGTCTTGCCTAGCTTGGCGGGAACCAGGATTCGCACCGGCCCGTCCTTGATCGAGCCGACCGGCGCCAGCGTGACGGCGTGGCGGGCCTCAAAATAGTCCAGCGCGAAGCCGGCGGCGCTGATCAGTTCCCGGCCGGCCTCCATCGCGGCCGCCAAATCTTCGCCGGCCTTCAGCCGTTTCGCGCTCTCCTTCATGGCGCAGTAGAGCACCGTCGCCGTCTGGCGTTCCTCTGCCGAGAGGTAGACGTTGCGCGAGGACATCGCGAGCCCGTCGCGCTCCCGCACCGTGCGCGAGCCGATCACCCGCACGCCGAGGTCGAGATCGGCGGCCATCTGCGTCACCACCCGCAATTGCTGAAAATCCTTCTCGCCGAAGATCGCGACGTCGGGCCGGACCTGGGTGAACAGCTTGCCGACCACCGTGGCGACGCCGCCGAAGAACTGCGGCCGGAAACGGTCCTCGAGGCCGGCGGTGGCCGGACCTTCCGGCACGATCCGTGTGGCGAAGCCTTCCGGGTAAATCGCCTTGACGTCCGGATTCCAGATCAGCTCGACTTTCTCGGCGGCGAGTTTTGCAACGTCGGCTTTCCAGGTACGCGGGTAGGAGCCGAAATCTTCCGTCGGCGCGAACTGAGTCGGATTGACGAAGATCGACACGACCACTTTCTGGGCACGGCGCCGGGCCAGCCGCACCAGCGACACATGTCCGTCATGAAGCGCTCCCATCGTTGGCACCAATGCGACGGTGGCCTTGCGGGCGCGCAGCGTTTCGACGGCGCGGCGCAGGGCGGGAACGGTACGGACAACCACGGGGCTTCGCGACATCTGGCTTCGATCTCTTGCAGTGACGGGTGAGGGGCGGCGGCCCCAGACCTTATCGGCGGGCGTGCCTACCTTATAAGCACGGAGCAGTGCCGCCAAGCTTGCCGGAACACGTCGCGTCAAATCTCACATCAAGACGAGTCTGTTAGCGTCGCTGCAACCGCTGCGATTCATGATTAAGCCACACGTCGTGCGATTTAAATGCGCCGCCGCGCATTTCACTTGACCGCAGCCGCGCGTGGTTGAAGATATCGTGTGGGGATTGAGTCATGTTGGTTCAGACGAGTCAGGGACAATCCGGTTCGGCGCATGTCGTCGTGCTGGGCAACGAGAAGGGCGGATCCGGAAAATCCACCTCCGCCCTCCATATCGCTGTCGCCCTGATGAAGGCCGGACAGCGCGTCGCCACCATCGATCTCGACTGCCGCCAGCAGAGTTTCACCCGCTACATCGCCAACCGGAAGGCGTGGGCGCGCCGCACCGGCCTCGACCTCAAAATCCCCGTGCACTACTGCGTCAAGCTCGGCGAGACGATGCAGATCGCCGACAATGAGAACGCCGAGTTCCAGCAGTTCATGGAGGCGGTGAGCGCGATCGAGCGCGCCTTCGATTTCATCGTCATCGACACGCCGGGTTCCGATTCCTACCTGATGCGCCTGGCGCATTCGATGGCGGACACGCTGGTGACGCCGATCAACGACAGCTTCCTCGATTTCGACGTGCTCGGCACCGTCGACCCCGCAACCTACGCTGTGACCGGTGCGAGTCATTACGCGGAGATGGTGCGCGACGTCCGCCGTAAGCGCCGCCAGCTCGACGGCACCACCACCGATTGGATCGTGGTGCGCAACCGCCTGTCGATGATCGGCTCGCGCAACAAGCAGCTGGTCGCCGACAGCCTGAAGGACCTGTCGCTGCGGCTAGGCTTCCGTTCGATCGACGGTTTTGCCGAGCGGGTAGTCTATCGCGAGTTCTTCCCGCGCGGGCTGACCGCGCTCGACGACATCGACGAGGCGACCTTGGGAACCCGGCCGAGCATGGGCCATGTCACTGCCCGCGAGGAGGTGACCAGCCTGCTGCGCCAGCTCAAGCTGCCGCTCGACGAGCGCGGCCGCCGCCGCGCCGCCAACCGCGCCGAATGGTTCACCCAGGTCGACAAGCCGCTCGAGGTCCACGACATCATTGGCGACATCGCCAGCGCCTGAGCCTCGTTCAGGGCTGCCGCTAGCCGCGCTGCGGCGCGATCACCGTCATCTTGAAGGGGCCGGCGTTGGCGGCGGCATGCGCCACCGCGTCATTGGTACGCTCGAGGCCGAAGGCGGTGATCTCGAAATGACCGAGGTCGATTAGGCTTGCGCGGATCATGCCGGCCATCAGGGTCGCCGCCTGCGGCGGATACATCCATTGGCCGTGCGGCGTGATGCAGTTCCGCATCATCCAGGGGTAGGGCAGGTCCAGGCCGTCGCCGCCGAGCATGCCGACGCCGCCCATCAGCACCACCCGCGCCAGGATGGCGGTGCGCACCTGTATGGCGCTCGCCGCCGGCGGCAAGATGTCCAGCACGCAGTCGATCGGGCCGGCGGATGCCTGCAGGATGCGGGCTCGGTCGTCGGCTTCGTGGCCGCGCATCGGCACGGTGCGGACGCGGGCGCCGAACCGTCGCGAGAGTTCATTCAGCGCCTGCTCGTTGCGCCCGGTGGCGACCACACACCGCGCGTCCATTGCCAGCGCCACGGCGACCGCGGCGCTGCCAAAACTGCCGGTGGCGCCGTTGACCAGCGCGATTTCGCCAGCCTGCAGGTTGGCGGCGAGGAACCCGCCATAGGGCACCAGCAGCGAACCCAGCGCGCACCAGTGGCCGGCGTCCTTTGCGTCGATGTCGCCGAGCGGGACCGCATTCTCGGTCGGCAGGCGCATCTGCTCGGCCCAGGCGCCGTCGTGGAAGTAGCGTTGCAGGCGCAGCCCTGATCTCGGTGCTGACCAACCCGGCCTCCCGTCGACTATTCGGCGCTTCATGGGCGGACGTGGCCAAGCGTATGGGTTCGCAATTTCGGGCGACCCACGACCTGTGGGCCGGGGATCCCGCGTTTCGCGACCTGCTGGCGCGGCTGCGCGTCGGTTGTCCCGAATTCGCCGGCTGGTGGGAGGCCCACGACGTCAGCGGCGTTGCGGCGGGCAGGAAATCCTTGATCCATCCCAAAAAGGGCCGCCTCAAACTGCAGTATACGAGTTTTCAGGCCAACGACGACCCGGCGCTGAAGCTCGTCATCTACACGCCGGTTTAGGCTAAGTAAAAGAGGGCGGTATACCCGCACCTGTGAGGGGCGGTCGGGCGGCCGGAACCACTACTTTGGTCTGCCGTTTTCCTTAGACTTTTATCCAACCCTCGAACCGAAGTTTGATGGGAGGCGTCGTAAGCAATAACGGGCTGAATTTGATGGATTATGCGCTGCACAATGGATAGGTGCATCGCACAACGATCAGGCGG
>CADEDX010000077.1:9390-11579 GCA_902826195.1 uncultured Bradyrhizobium sp.
CGTGACATATATCATCGAGAAGAGGCCGAAGAGTCTTTAAACAGGGATGGCCCCCTTACGGGGAGCCGAGGACGAAAATGAAACGTGGAATTCTCGTTCTGCTTTCACTCACCGTGCTGGTCGCTGTCGCGTATTTCACCGCGAGCAAGTGGGCGATCCGTCATGAGACGATCGCATTCCACGATGCCGCGCGCGACAATCGCCTGGTCGCCGTTACGATCGCCGTTCGCCGCGACAAGGAAATGCAGGCCAATGCCGGCCTGATCAAACTTCCCGTCGCCGTCCTCAATCACGGCAACACCGTGAAGAACACCGAGTACTCTTTCCTCTCCAACGTCTTCGCCTGGCGCGGCTACCTCGCGATGAGTCCGCAGCATGATTTGCCGAGCGACCCGCCGATGGTGACCAAGGTCGGCGAGCCCTATGTCGGCCGGCTGCCGCAGATTCAGCGCGGCGTGGCCAACATCCATTTCGCCATTCACGAGATGAAGAAGCTCCAGCCCAACGCCGACTATGACAAGGTGACGATGGTCGGCCACTCGATGGGTGGCGATATTTCGATGTATTTCGCCAAGGAATTTCCCGACGAGATCAAGAAAGTCGTGACGCTCGACAATCTGCGCGTGCCGTTCCTGACCGACGGCAAGTTCAAGATCCTGTCGTTCCGCTCCAAGGATACGCACTTCAAGCCCGACCCCGGCGTGGTGCCTGACGACGATCAATGCGAGCAGTCCGGCATCACGGTGGTCAACACCGGCTTCCAGCACAACGACATGAGGGACACCGGGCCGGACGCCGCCAAATCCTCGATCCAGTCGATGCTCGACAAGTTCCTGGACGAGTCCGACAAGAGCGGCGCGTTGAAGCCGGTCCCGACCAGGGTGCCGGACATTCTCGCCGCCAATCCGGGTCCGGTGCCTTTGTCGGTGCCGCCGGCCGTGCCTTTGGCCAGCAATCGCGCGCCGAGCAAGCCCGTTACGAACTAAGACGACACCACGCGCGCCCTGACGTTGGATTCCTAGTTGGCGCATTGACCGGCGCTCGGCCTCGTCCCACATAATGCTTGCAGTCAATATCCGCGAGCGTTCATGGCCGGCGACCCCATCAAGCCCAAATCGACAGGCGACGTGACCTCGGCAAGGACCGGGACGCGCAACGACGGCCGCGTGCCCGAGGCGAAGCCGTCGACATCGGAGGACATCGCCGCCTTCGTCGCGAAAGCGCGCGCGATGTCGCCACACAGTGCTGGCGCGCGAGGCAGGCTGGTGTTTGCTCTCGACGCCACGATGAGTCGGCAGCCGACCTGGGACATGGCCTGCACGCTGCAGGCCGACATGTTTCGCGAGGCGGGCTCGCTCGGCAGCCTCGACATCAGGCTGGTCTATTACCGCGGCTTCAACGAATGCCGCGCGACTGGCTGGGTCTCCGATTCCGCGCAACTGGCGCGGCTGATGGGCAAGATCGATTGCCAGGGCGGCAACACCCAGATCGGCAAGGTGCTGTCGGAAGCACGCCGCGAGGCGGTGGCATCGGGTGTGCGCGCCGTGGTGTTCGTCGGGGACGCCATGGAGGAACAGGTCGACGATCTCTGCGCCAAGGCCGGTGAACTCGGCCTGCTCAAGGTCCCGGTGTTCATGTTTCAGGAAGGCCACGATCCCACGGCCGAACAGGCGTTCCGTGAGATCGCGCGCCTCACCGGCGGGGCATGGTGCCGGTTCGATCCCGGCGCCGCGGCGCAATTGCGCGAGCTGCTGCGCGCCGCCGCGGCCTATGCGGCCGGCGGGCGCGAAGCGCTGCTGGCGCTGGCAAAAACCACCAGCGGCGCGGCCGCACTGATCGGCCAGATGAAGTGATCGCGACTTTGGGGGCTGGAAGGTCGGCCGCGATGCTTTTCCGCACTGAAGTCGCTATATTAGAACCATGCCAACTCTGATTGCCGGCGTCGTCGCCGTTGTCGTTCTTTATTCGCTGCTGCAGATGTTTCGTGCGGCCAACCCGGTCCTGCTCGCGCGCTGGATCAAGATCTCAGGCGGCGTCGTGGCGCTGGCGGTCGCGGCCTTCACCGGACTGCGCGGCGAACTCGCGGTGGCGATCCCGCTCGGCATCTTTGGCGCCGGCCTGCTGGGCTGGTCGCCGTTCGGCCCCGGCGGCTTCAGCAATCTCGGCGGGATTTTTGGCGGCGGTAGCCC
>CADEDX010000077.1:11589-17293 GCA_902826195.1 uncultured Bradyrhizobium sp.
GGCCGGCATGGAAGGCCTCGCGCGTTCGCTCGCAGTTTCTCGATATGAGTCTCGATCACGACAGCGGCGCGTTGTCCGGCCAGATCATCGATGGGCCGAATGCCGGCCGCTCGCTCGACGCGTTCGACCTGCCGCAGCTGATCGCGATGATCCCGGCGTTCGACGTCGAGAGCGTCGCCTTACTTGAAAGCTATCTTGACCGCCGGTTTCCCGCTTGGCGTCAGAACGCGCAGGGCGACGCGGCAGGGCGGCAGCGTCGTCCGGCGTCGAGTGGAAAAATGACGGATGAGGAGGCCTATCAGATCCTTGGCCTGCAGCCGGGGGCGGGGCGTGACGACATCAGCCGGGCGCACCGCGCTCTGATGAAGAAACTGCATCCCGATCAAGGGGGCTCGACGTACCTCGCTGCCCGGGTAAACGAGGCCAAGGATACTCTTCTTCGCACGCATCTCTAGCTCACTCCGGCTTACGCCACCGACGCTACAAAACTGCGAGCCGCTTACCTGTCGTACTCTGACTGACGCCCCATATCGCCCGCCGTTGCCCGGCGCGGTCGATCGTTCATTGCTGGTCAACCTAACCGCAAATTCTTGACGGAAAGTTTTCGCCGGGCGGCGAATGGCACCGATCGCACGTTGGTGCGCTACGGCAAAGTTCCGAATCCAACTGTTGGCCGCGCTCTTTTCCGCGAACCGGGCTGACGCGCGATAAAAACAACAAAGCCGGCGCTTGCGGCGCCGGCTTTCTCGAACTTCAGCGGAAAATTTCGGATCAGTTGCGGACAGTCATGCAGGAAATGTCGGCGCGCTTGAGCGTTTTGCACACCGCTTCGGCTTGATCTTTATCGAGGCCTGCGAAGCGCGCGCGATACAGCGTGCGATTGTCCTTGGATGTGATCGTTTCGGTGAAGGGATCGGCCTTGTTGAGCAGGGAGTTGGCCTTGGTGCGGGCGAGGTCGATGCGCTGCTTGGCTTCGCTTTCGCTTTCGAGCGCGCCGACCTGAACGATCCAGCCGGTGCGAACCACCGCCGGTGCGGCCGGCTTGACGGCTTCGTTCTGCGGCTGGGCACGGGGCGCCGGATCGGCATAGGCCATCGTGTGGGCGTGCGGCGAAGCCTGCGCAGGAGCCTGCGTGAGGCTGGAAGCGGGCAACACGCCGAGGACGCCGTTGCCGGTGCCATGGCCGGCCGGCTGTTGCGGCATCGCCGCCCTGAGCGCTTCCTTGGCAGCTTCGACCCGGGCGTCGGCGACGTTGGCCACCACGGCGCTGGAGGTTTCGGCGACTTCTGGACGGGCGGGGATCGCGTTGGTCACCGGCGGCGCCATCGGCTGCGAGGGTCCCGCGGCGGCCAGCTTTATCGGGCCGGCCTTGACCTGAACCGTCTTGACCTTGACCGGCTTCATCGGTTCGGACGAGCCCGGGATCGAGGAAATGGCTTGGGTCTGGATCACACCGCTGGTCAGCGGCGCGGGTTCAGGCCTGGCTTGCGGCTCGACCTTGGCCTGTGGTGCGGGCAGGGCAGCGGCGGCCGCTGCCATCAGCGAGGGCTTTGCCGGTGCGATCGAACGGGTGGTCGGCATCGCCGCGAGGCCCGCCTCGGCCTCTGTCGAACGCGACGCGGTCTGGGCTTCGGCGACATCGACGGCGCCATCGGCGGGATTGCGTTCGCTGATCGCGGCGACCGTACGCTTGGTCGCGCCCTTCTCGAGATTCTCGGCCAGCAAATTGCGCATGGTGGCGTCGCGCGAACTGCCGCTGCGGCCGCCCAGCACCACCCCGACGAGATGGCGGTTGCCGCGGCGCATCAAGCTCACGAGGTTGTAGCCCGAGGCGCGGGTATAGCCGGTCTTGATGCCGTCGACGCCTTCGACATTGCCGAGCAGGCGATTGTGGTTTCGGATCGACTGGCCGCGAAAATTGAACACGGTCGTTGCGAAGTAGCGGTAGTAGCGCGGATAGCGATCCTGGATGGCGCGGCCGAGCGTGGCCTGGTCGCGCGCCGTGGTCAGCTGTTCGTCGTTGGGCAGGCCGGAGGCGTTGCGATAGGTGGTCTTGCTCATGCCGAGCGCGCGCGCCTTGCGCGTCATCAGCTTGGCGAACTCGTCTTCATCGCCGGCAATCGCTTCGGCGATCACGACGGCGGCATCATTGGCGGAACGCGTCACCAGGCCCTTGATGGCATCCTCGACCCTGAGCGTCTGGCCGGGCTTGAGGCCGAGCTTGGTCGGCGCCTGTTCGGAAGCGTGCTCGGACACTTCCATCTCGGTATCCAGCTTCATCTTCCCGGCGTCGAGGCGCTCGAACAAAAGATAAAGTGTCATGATCTTGGTCAGCGACGCCGGACGGCGGATCGCGTCGGGATTGTTGGAACTGAGTACCGCGCCGGTATTGCCGTCGACGATGATGGAGGAGAATTGCGGGCTGTAGCTTTCGCGGACCACATGGTGATGGTGACGGCGATGCTTATAGCGGCGCGCTTCGGCGCTCTCGCTGGAGATCAGCATCGCGGTCGCGAACGTTATGAGCCCGAGGGCGCACACGCGCACAGCGCGCGAGGAAGCGAAGGTTGTACGAAGCATTTACTTCCCCGTCCCAATTTCTGTCTTGATCACCGGCTCGTGAGGCAAAATTGTGCCCGAAAGCCGCTGACGCTGTCCCGTTCGAAGTCCCGATCCGCAGCTCAGGTGCGGCCGGGGCGGCCGATCAGGGCGTTCTTCTGGCTAAGGTGCTGTTCACAAACAGCTTTCAAGTGTCTGTCAAGGTGAACACGTCCAAGGTCAAGGTTAGGCGGGGCGGGTTTCCAAATGATTAATTAACCTTTGCGTAAGACCCCGGACTTTAACATGAATTCGCCGCAATTGTGCGTCGCACAATTTTTCTTGACTTAATTGTGCGCTGCACATATAAGGGAAGGGTCAAGGAGCCGGGACCTCCCGGCATCGGTTTGTGCCTGCAGTCTGGGAAAGGACGCCACGATGGTCAAGGTTGAGGACATTCAGAATTACGGCAAGGAGCATCTCGAATCGGTTGCCGCTGCCGCGAGCAACCTGCAGAGCGGCGTTCAGGCCATTGCGAGCGCTTATGGCGACTACGCCAAGAAGTCGTTCGAAGACACCAAGTCGTTCGTCGAGAAGCTCTCTGGCGTGAAGTCGCTGGACAAGGCGCTCGAAGCGCAGACCGAATTCGCGCGCTCGTCCTACGAGACCTTCGTCGCGGAATCGCAAAAGATCGCCGGCCTCTACAGCGATCTCGCCAAGCAGACCTTCAAGCCCTACGAGGGCCTGGTTTCGAAGTTCACCCCGGCCGCGCACTAAACCGTCCGCGATCCGAACCTTCGGAAGCAATTTACTGAAAGCCCGGCCGCAACAGCCGGGCTTTTTCGTGGCGCGTTGCTCACGCGCCCTGTCTCTTGCCACCCAACAGCGCTGTCGCACCGATCTCGAGGCGAGGTTCCGTAAAATGACGGGCTCAAGGGGTGTGCACCGCCCAACCGGTCATCCGAAAATCTCCGGCCGCCCGGACGATTCCGGTCTTTGTCAAATTCGTCGGAAACGACTATCCTCGCTGCGGATAGCCGAGCCGGGAATCGGGCCGGCTGCCGGGTTGTGTCCGGGCAGGTGACTGTGCTTGCGGCGATCCGGCGGCGGACCCATATTCGAGGTGCCGATCCGGTTCATGGATCGGCCCGGGAGCGGCGATCTGGAAAAATGCGTTGCTTGTGCTTTGCGATGGCTCACGCCTGAGCCGGTCGCGAAGCGGCCTCGATGTGCTCTCCGGTCACCCCTTTTGGATTTCAAACGCCTGAGCCATGTTGCAGCCAACCTTCAAAGCTTGTTCGTCCGTGCCGGTCACGTCATCTGCTTCAGCTTCGCGAATGAGCAATGACGAGAACCGCAATACTGGAAGCGGCGGGCCGTCGACCTCGGTCATCACTAAGGTCAAGCCGAAGACCAAGCGTCCGAACCTGTATCGCGTGCTGATCCTGAATGACGACTACACGCCGATGGAGTTCGTCGTCCATGTGCTGGAACGGTTCTTCCAGAAGGATGCCGAAGCGGCCACCAAGATCATGCTTCACGTGCACCATCACGGGATCGGCGAGTGCGGCGTGTTCACCTACGAGATTGCCGAGACCAAGGTGACGCAGGTGATGGATTTCGCGCGCAAGCACCAGCATCCCCTGCAATGCGTGATGGAAAAGAAATAGCCGCGCATGGCGGGTGACCCGGCCGGCCAGCGGGAACGGGTTTTGCGTACATCGATTGGTGCTGACGGAAGCTGATCGCAATCCCGGTAGTTCTTCGGGGAGGGGTTGCGTGCGGCAGATGTGTGCAGCAGACTTGTGCAGCCGATTTGCGCCGCAGATTTGGGCCGCGAATTTAGAAGAAAAACACGTTTGCGGAACCAGTCTTTCGCCACGATCGCAGGTAACTATATGACGGGGGATGACAAAGGTTGTTGTTGCCTGACCGGGTAATGGCGATCATGATGACCCGGGGCCATAGAGGACGCGAATGCCAACTTTTTCCCAAAGCCTTGAACAATCCCTGCATCGTGCGCTGGCGATTGCCAATGAGCGTCATCATCAATATGCGACGCTCGAACACCTGCTGTTGTCGCTGATCGATGACTCGGATGCGGCGGCGGTGATGCGGGCCTGCAGCGTCGATCTCGACAAGCTGCGTACCAGCCTCGTCAACTATCTCGAAACCGAATTCGAAAACCTGGTGACGGACGGCGCCGACGACGCCAAGCCGACCGCGGGCTTCCAGCGCGTGATCCAGCGCGCGGTGATCCACGTGCAGTCGTCTGGTCGCGAAGAAGTGACCGGCGCCAACGTGCTGATCGCGATCTTTGCGGAGCGCGAGAGCCACGCCGCGTACTTCCTGCAAGAGCAGGACATGACGCGCTACGACGCCGTCAACTATATCAGCCACGGCATCGCCAAGCGGCCGGGCGTCTCCGAGGCGCGGCCGGTGCGCGGCGTCGACGAGGAGACCGAGACCAAGGGCACCGAGGACGCCAAGAAAAAGGGCGAGGCGCTCGAAACCTATTGCGTCAACCTCAACAAGAAGGCGCGCGACGGCAAGATCGATCCGGTGATCGGACGCAACTCCGAGATCAACCGCGCGATCCAGGTGCTGTGCCGCCGCCAGAAGAACAACCCGTTGTTCGTCGGCGAAGCCGGCGTCGGCAAGACCGCGATCGCCGAAGGGCTCGCCAAGCGCATCGTCGATTCCGAAGTGCCGGAAGTGCTGGCCGCCGCCACCGTGTTCTCGCTCGACATGGGCACGCTGCTCGCCGGCACGCGCTATCGCGGCGATTTCGAGGAGCGCCTGAAGCAGGTGCTGAAGGAACTGGAGGCGCATCCGAACGCGATCCTGTTCATCGACGAGATCCACACCGTGATCGGCGCCGGCGCCACCTCCGGCGGCGCGATGGACGCGTCCAACCTGCTCAAGCCGGCGCTGGCCTCGGGCACGATCCGCTGCATGGGCTCGACGACCTACAAGGAATATCGTCAGCATTTTGAGAAGGACCGCGCGCTGGTGCGGCGCTTCCAGAAGATCGACGTCAACGAGCCCACGGTGGAAGATGCGATTGCGATCCTCAAGGGTCTGAAGCCCTATTTCGAGGACTACCATCGCCTGAAATACACCAACGAGGCGATTGAGGCGGCGGTGCAATTGTCGTCGCGCTACA
>CADEDX010000078.1:0-17064 GCA_902826195.1 uncultured Bradyrhizobium sp.
TGCAGCCTGCTTTTCCCCTATGCGCTCGGGCTGCCGCTGCAGCTCTTTCCACGTTTCCTGATTCAGTGAGGGCGTAATGGCCGATCTGTTTTCCAACCTCGCCCTCGGTTTCGGCGTTGCTTTCACGCCTACGAATCTCATGCTGTGCCTGATCGGCGCGCTCGTCGGCACGCTGGTCGGCGTGCTGCCGGGTATCGGCACCATCGCTACAGTGGCGATGCTGCTGCCGATCACGTTCGGCCTGCCGCCGGTCGGCGCACTTATCATGCTCGCCGGCATCTATTACGGCGCGCAGTATGGCGGTTCTACCACCTCGATCCTGGTCAACATTCCCGGCGAGGCCGGGTCGGTGGTGACCGCGCTCGACGGCTTCCAGATGGCGAAGCAGGGCCGCGCCGGTCCGGCTCTGGCGATCGCCGCAATCGGATCGTTCTTTGCCGGTTGCGTCGCGACCGTTCTGATCGCCGTGCTTGGAGCGCCGCTCACCAAGCTCGCACTGGCGTTCGGCCCGGCCGAATATTTCTCGCTGATGGTGCTCGGTCTGATCTTCGCGGTGGTGCTCGCCAAGGGATCCGTGCTGAAGGCGATCGCGATGATCGTGTTCGGATTGCTGCTCTCGATGGTCGGCTCGGACATCGAGACCGGCGCCTCGCGCATGGCCTTCAACATTCCGGAACTGGCCGACGGTCTCGGCTTCGCGACGGTGGCGATGGGCCTGTTCGGCTTTGCCGAAATCATTCGCAACCTCGATGCCGGCAGCGAAAGCGATCGCGAACTGGTCCAGCAGAAAGTCACGGGACTGATGCCGACGGCGAAGGACCTGAAGGACTCGGCGCCGGCCATTCTGCGCGGCACCGCGCTCGGATCTATCCTCGGCATTCTGCCAGGCGGCGGCGCCGTGATCGCTTCGTTCGCGGCCTATACGCTCGAGAAGAAGATTTCCAGGCATCCCGAGCGATTCGGCCGTGGCGCGATCGAAGGCGTTGCGGCGCCGGAGAGCGCCAATAATGCCGCGGCGCAGACCTCGTTCATTCCGCTGCTGACGCTCGGCATTCCGCCGAACGCCGTGATGGCGCTGATGGTCGGCGCCATGACCATTCACGGCATCGTTCCGGGTCCGCAGGTGATGCAGAAGCAGCCGGAACTGGTGTGGGGCATGATCGCCTCGATGTGGATTGGCAATCTCATGCTGCTGATCATCAACCTGCCGCTGGTCGGCATCTGGGTGCGGCTGCTTCGGGTGCCGTATCGCCTGATGTTTCCATGCATCGTGATCTTCTGCGCCATCGGCATCTATTCGGTGAACAACGCGCCGACCGACGTTGTCCTCGCAGGCGTGTTCGGACTGGTTGGCTACTGGCTGATCAAGCACGATTTCGAGCCGGCGCCGCTGCTGCTCGGCATGGTCCTCGGGCCGTTGATGGAAGAGAACCTGCGGCGTGCGCTGCTGATCTCGCGCGGCGACTGGTCAGTGTTCCTGACCCGTCCGTTGTCGGCGGTGCTGATCGGAATCGCGGCGTTTCTCCTGATACTCGCGGTCTTGCCGACCCTGCGCAAGAAGCGCGACGAGGTGTTCGTCGAATCCGAGAATTAACCTTTAAACCTGCGGCGGTGCGCCGCAGGTTGCACTCTGTTTGACTTCGCGCCAACTGATATGACATGCAGATGCCGGCTTGGGAGAGCCGGCATTTGTTTAAGGGCTGAAGGAACTCAACATGAACTGGTATGGACGCTCGCTTGTGAGCGGCTGCTTGGCTGCACTTGCCGGGCTCGCATCGCTTACGGCTCAGGCGCAGGCTCAATCCTATCCGACGCGCAGCATAACCATGATCGTGCCGTTCGCGGCCGGCGGGCCGACTGACGTCATCGCGCGCATCGTCACCGGCCATATGGCGCAGACGCTGGGGCAGACCATCATCATCGAGAACGTGGTCGGCGCCGGCGGGACCACCGCCACCACGCGCGCCTCGCGCGCCGCCAATGACGGCTATACGCTGATCACGGGCCATATGGGCACGCATGCGGCCTCGGTGCCGCTCTATCCCAACCTCGCCTATCACCCCGAAAAGAGCTTTGAGCCGGTCGGGCTGCTGGCCGGCACGCCGATCCTGATCCTGGCGCGCAAGGATTTCCCACCGAAGGACCTCAAGGAATTCGTGGCCTACGTGAAGGCGAACGAAACCAAGGTCAACGCGGCGCATGCCGGCGTCGGCTCAGTCTCCAACGTGTCGTGCGAATTGCTGAACTCGGTGCTCGGGGTCAAGCCGGTCGGCGTGCCCTTCAATGGCACCGGTCCTGCGATGAATGCGCTGGTGGCGGGACAGGTCGACTACATGTGCGACCAGATCGTCAATGCCGTGCCGCAGGTCAACGGCGGCACCATCAAGGCCTATGCGGTGGCGACGCCCGAGCGCAACCCGTCGCTGCCGAATGTTCCCACTACCGCGGAGGCGGGCCTTCCGGCGTTCCAGGCCCAGGCCTGGAACGCGATCTTCGCGCCGAAGGGCACGCCGCCGGAAGTCGTCGCCAAATTGAACGAGGCCATCGTCAAGGCGCTCGATGACGAGGCGGTGCGCAAGCGCCTGCTCGATCTCGGCAGCGTGATCCCGGCCGGCGCCGATCGCACCCCGGCGGCGCTGGGCAAGCTCGTGAACAGCGAAATCGCGAAATGGACGCCGGTGCTGAAGGCGGTGAATTAATCCTATAATCAAGGCTTTGGGTGAGGGGCGGGACGTGAGTTCCGCCCCTTGCCGTTTGTGCCGGAGATGATCATTTTTCCGGGTATAATCGCTGGCGGGACGTCGAATCGGCGTGTCGATCGGCTATCCCGGCCGCTAAATTCGTCGTTTCCGACAAGGCCCGAACGTCAGCCATGAACCAGTACCACGACCTGCTCGAACGTATCCTCGCCGACGGCGCGGAGAAGCACGACCGCACCGGCACCGGCACGCTGTCGATCTTCGGTCACCAGATGCGGTTCAACCTGTCGGCCGGCTTCCCGATGCTGACCACCAAGCGGTTGCCGCTGAAGGCGATCGTGCACGAATTGCTGTGGTTTCTCGCCGGCGACACCAACATCAAATATCTCAAGGACAACGGCGTTTCGATCTGGGACGAATGGGCCGACGCCAACGGCGATCTCGGCCCCGTCTACGGATCGCAGTGGCGCTCGTGGCCGGCGCCGGACGGGCGCAGCATCGACCAGATCTCCAACGTCCTCGACATGATCAGGCGCAATCCGGATTCGCGGCGCCTGATCGTGACGGCCTGGAATCCGGCCGATGTCGACAAGATGGCGCTGCCGCCCTGTCACTGCCTGTTTCAGTTCTATGTCGCCAACGGCAAGCTGTCCTGCCAACTCTATCAGCGCTCGGCCGACGTGTTCCTCGGCGTGCCTTTCAACATCGCGTCCTACTCGCTGCTGACCATGATGGTGGCGCAGGTGACGGGATTGAAGCCCGGCGACTTCGTTCATTCGTTTGGCGACGCGCATCTCTACGTCAACCATCTGGAGCAGGCGAGGCTGCAACTGACGCGCCCGACCCGGCCATTGCCGGTGATGAAGATCAATCCTGATGTGAAGGACATTTTCGCCTTCCGGTATGAGGATTTCGTGCTCGAAGGCTACGATCCGCATCCGCATATCAAGGCTGAAGTCGCCGTATGAGCAGCAGCGACGTGAGCGCCTGATGTCTCTCAACATCCGCCGTGCCCGCCCTGGCGAGGCGGGGCTTGTCCTGTCGTTTGTTCGCGAACTCGCCGACTACGAAAAGCTGCTGCATGAAATGGAGGCCACGGAAGCCGATATCGATGCGGCGCTGTTCGGCGCCAATCCGCGATTGTTCTGCGAGGTCGCCGAGTGGAACGGCGAGCCCGTCGGTTTCGCAGTCTGGTTCGTCAATTTCTCGACCTTCAGCGGCCGCTCTGGAATCTATCTGGAAGACCTGTTCGTTCGTCCCGTGCTGCGCGGCAACGGCATCGGCAAGGCGCTGCTGGTGCATCTGGCGCGCCAATGCGTCGAGAACGGCTGGTCGCGTCTGCAATGGTCGGTACTCGACTGGAACACGCCGTCGATCGCCTTCTACAAGTCGCTCGGTGCCGAACTGATGGACGAGTGGACGATCTGCCGGGTCGGCGGTCCGGCGCTGACCGCACTGGCGCAGGGGACACGGTGATGGAGATCGTTCTCATCGCTGCAGTCGCCGAGAACGGCGTGATCGGGGCCAGCGGCGCCATGCCGTGGCGGCTGAAATCGGACCTGGCGCGATTGAAAGCGATGACGTTGGGCAAGCCCGTGGTGTTGGGGCGCAAGACCTTCGCATCGATCGGCAAGGCGCTCCCCGGACGGACCAACATCGTCGTGACACGCGATCGAGATTTCCGCGCCGGTGGCGTCGTGGTTACCCATTCCTTCCCCGATGCGAAGGCGATTGCCACCGGCGATGCGCTGCGGCGTTTCGCCACTGAGATCGCCGTGATCGGCGGCGCGGAGATTTACGCGCAATGGATGGATAGCGCCGATCGCCTGGAAGTCACCGAAGTACACGCCCGGCCCGATGGCGATACGCACTTTCCGGCCATCGATCCGGCCATATGGCAAGAGGTCGCGCGCACACGGAATCCGGCCGGCCTGCAGGACAGTACCGATTTTTCCTATGTGACATATCGTCGGCGCAGGCCGCATTAACCTCGCTAACCGATGTTTGCATTGACAATTATGGCGTCAAGCATAGCTGCTTCGAGCCGGAAGCTTGCGTTGTAAGGGGCCTAGCGGTCCCCTATAAAGCCGGGCGGATATGCGAGGCCCAACCCATTAGCAGGCAGATCCGGGCCCCCCGCAGAGGAGAGTTTACATGCCGTGGAAGAATCAAGGCGGAGGCCCCTGGGGCCAGGGTCCCAAGGGACCGTGGGGCGGGGGTCCGCAATCGGCCGGGCCAAGGCCCCCCGATCTCGAGGACCTTCTGCGGCGCGGCCAGGACAAGCTGCAGCAGCTGCTGCCCGGCGGACATTTCAGCGGCATGGGCATCGCGCTGGTGCTGGTCGGCGCGCTGGCGATCCGGGGATTGTCCGGATTCTTCCGCGTGCAGTCGGAAGAGCTCGGCGTCGTGCTGCGCTTCGGCAAGCATGTGCGCACCGTTGAGCCCGGCCTGAACTATCATCTGCCGTATCCGATCGAGACCGTGCTGCTGCCGAAGGCGCTGCGCGTCTCCACCCTCTCGATCGGCATGTCGCTGATCGACGATCCGGCGCGGCGGGGCCGCACCATGCGGGACGTGCCGGAAGAAAGCCTGATGCTGACCGGCGACGAGAATATCGTCGATGTCGATTTCACGGTGCTGTGGCGCATCAAGCCCAACGGCGTCGGTAATTTCCTGTTCAACATCCAGAACCCTGAAGGTACCGTGAAGGCGGTGGCCGAAAGCGCGATGCGCGAGGTGATCGGGCGTTCGCAGATCCAGCCGATCCTCACCGGCGCCCGCAATACGACAGAGCAGGCGGTCCAGGAGTTGATGCAGAAGACGCTGGACACCTACGGCTCCGGCGTTCTGATCACTCAGGTGCAGATGCAGAAGGTCGATCCGCCGACGCAGGTCATCGACGCGTTCCGCGACGTGCAGGCCGCGCGCGCCGACTTCGAGCGCCTGCAGAACGAAGCGCAGAGCTACGCCAACCGTGTCGTTCCCGACGCGCGCGGCCGCGCCGCACAGATCCTGCAGGTCGCCGAAGGTTACAAGGAACAGGCGGTCGCCGAGGCCAAGGGCCAGAGCGCACGCTTTACGAAGGTCTACGACGAATACAAGAAGGCGCCAGACGTGACGCGGCAACGCATTTACCTGGAGACGATGGAAAAGATTCTCGGCGGCTCCGAGAAGCTGGTCTATGACGGCGGCAATTCCGGACAGAGCATGGTGCCGTATCTGCCGCTCAACGAATTGACGCCGCGCCGTCCGCCATCGACGGCTGCACAGCAACAGAGCGGAGGCACGCGATGAGGTCTCCAGTCACAGGTATTGTCACCCTGGTCCTGCTGTTCTTCGTGGTGATCGTGGGCTACAGCTCGATCTTCACGGTGTCACAGACCGAACAGGCGCTCGTGGTCCGGCTCGGCCGGCCGGTTGACGTCGTGTCAGAGCCCGGCCTGAACTTCAAGGCGCCGTTCATCGACACCGTCATCAGCATCGACAAGCGCATTCTCGATCTGGAGAACCCGTCGCAGGAAGTGATCGCTTCCGACCAGAAGCGGCTCGTCGTCGACGCCTTCGCCCGCTACAGGATCAAGAACGCGCTGCGCTTCTATCAGAGCATCGGCTCGATCCAGGCCGCCAACATCCAGCTCACCACGCTCCTGAACGCAGCGCTGCGCCGCGTGCTCGGCGAGGTCACCTTCATCAACGTGGTGCGTGACGAGCGCGAAGCCCTGATGACGCGGATCCGCGACCAGCTCGACCGCGAGGCCGATCAGTACGGCATCCAGGTGGTCGACGTGCGTATCCGCCGCGCCGATCTGCCGGAGCAGAACAGCCTGGCGGTCTACAAGAGGATGCAGACCGAACGTGAACGCGAGGCCCAGGAGTTCCGTGCCCAGGGCGGCCAGAAGGCGCAGGAGATCCGCTCCAAGGCCGATCGAGAAGCGGTCGTCATCGTCGCCGACGCCAACTCGACCGCCGAGCAGACCCGCGGCGTGGGCGACGCCGAACGCAACCGGCTGTTCGCCGAGGCCTATGGCAGGGATCCGGAGTTCTTTGCGTTCTACCGTTCGATGTCGGCCTACGAGACCGGGCTTCGTTCCAATGATACCCGTTTCCTGTTGCGGCCGGATTCCGAGTTCTTCCGCTTCTTCGCCAATCCGTCCGGCCATCCGCCGGCGGCCGCGGCGAAGTAACAGCGTCCGGCCAGATCTAAAAGTTACGGCGGACCCCAACGTGCTATTGCACCTTGGGGTCCGGTTCGCCGGCATAAAAAGCAAGAAGCGCCAGAATTGCGGGGGATGGTCATCCGATGAGGTCCATAGCGTTCACCGACTTCCTCATCGGTATAGGCATCCTGTTTGTGCTCGAAGGCCTGATGTTCGCCGCCAGCCCGGCCTGGATGCGCCGGGCCATGAAGAGCGCGCTGGTGACGCCGGACAACATCCTGCGGATCGTTGGCATCGTCTCGGCGGTCGTGGGTCTGCTACTGATCTGGGTGGTGCGGCGGTAATTTCATCCGTTTGCATTCCGGGCCGCACCTTCGCTGCGTCCCTAATTGCGGCAAGCTCCGCAAGTAGCTGTGCTATCAACGCAATCGTGAGCCGTCCTGAGCAGTTTTTTCGCCGGAATATCCGGCGCTGATGCTTGCGCCTGGGACCCGTTCGGGCGCACTGTGGAGCCAAATCCGACCATTTGGAGACGAGCCGACATGACCGGTGCCAGACCCGCCTTGAGCCGCCGCCTGCGCCTGATGGGGATTGCGATCCCGCTCACGGTCGCCAGCTTGCTGGCCGCGGCGCCGGCCAGCGCGCGCGGGCCGGACGGCATCGCCGATATCGCCGAGAAGGTGATCGACTCCGTGGTCAACATCTCGACGTCGCAGAGCGTGGAGGCCAAGGGTGGCGGGGGCCGCGAAGCGGTGCCGCAATTGCCGCCGGGTTCGCCGTTCGAGGAGTTCTTTGACGACTTCTTCAAGAACCGCCGGGGCGGGTCGCCCAAGGGCGGCGACAAGAGCGGCGAAATGCAGGTGCCGCGCAAAACCAATTCGCTCGGTTCCGGCTTCATCATCGATGCTGCGGGCGTCGTCGTCACCAACAATCACGTCATCGCCGATGCCGACGAGATCAACGTCATCATGAACGACGGCACCAAGATCAAGGCCGAGCTGGTCGGTGGCGACAAGAAGCCCGACATCGCTGTGCTGCAGTCCAACGCGGTAAAGCCGGTGAACGCGGTCAAGTTCGGCGATTCCGACAAGCTGCGGCTCGGCGAATGGGTGATCGCGATCGGCAACCCGTTCGGCCTCGGCGGCACGGTCACGGCCGGCATCGTCTCGGCGCGCAACCGCGACATCAGCCAGGGCCCGTACGACAACTACATCCAGACCGACGCCTCGATCAACCGCGGCAATTCCGGCGGCCCGCTGTTCAACCTCGAAGGCGAGGTGGTCGGCGTCAACACGCTGATCATTTCGCCGACCGGCGGTTCTATCGGCCTCGGATTCGCGGTGCCGTCGAAGACGGTGGCCGGCGTCGTCGATCAGCTCCGGCAGTTCGGCGAACTGCGCCGCGGCTGGCTCGGCGTGCGGATCCAGCAGGTCACCGACGAGATCGCCGAGAGCCTCAACATCAAGCCCGCGCGCGGCGCGCTGGTGGCCGGTGTCGACGACAAGGGGCCTGCAAAACCCGCCGGCATCGAGCCTGGGGACGTCGTCGTCAAGTTCGACGGCAAGGACGTCAAGGACCCGAAGGATCTGTCGCGCGTCGTCGCCGATACCGCGGTCGGCAAGGAAGTGGAAGTGGTCATCATCCGCAAGGGCAAGGAGGAGAGCCGCAAGGTCACCCTGGGCCGCCTCGAGGATAACGAAAAGGTGCAGCAGGCCGCCGCCAAGAGCAAGGAAGACCCGGCCGAGAAGCCAGTGACGCAGAAGGCGCTCGGTCTCGATCTCGCCGCGCTGAGCAAGGATCTGCGCACCAAGTACAAGATCAAGGAAAGCGTCAAGGGCGTCATCGTCACCGGCGTCGACGGCAATTCCGACGCCGCCGAAAAACGGCTCTCCGCCGGCGACGTCATCGTCGAGGTGGCGCAGGAAGCCGTCGCCAACGCCGCCGACATCAAGAAGCGCGTCGATCAGCTCAAGAAGGACGGCAAAAAGTCGGTGCTGCTGCTGGTCTCGAACGGCGAAGGCGAATTGCGGTTTGTCGCGCTGAGCGTGCAGTAGGACGATAGCTCGTCGCACTTCGGGTTCGTCGTCCCGGCGAAGGCCGGGACCTATAGCCACAGCTGTTTGTTGTTTTGGAAAGCCATCTGCTTACGTGCTCGAGCGAGAAGGCACGGCGTGTGGGTCCCGGCCTTCGCCGGGACGACGTGGAGCATTATCCCTCCACAAACTCCTCGCGCCGATACCCTTGCGCATACAACAGCGCCGTAAGGTCGCCGTGGTCGATCCGCGCGGCGGCGGCCGCCGCGACCGCAGGTTTCGCGTGGTAGGCGACGCCGAGGCCCGCTGCCTGGATCATGCCGAGGTCGTTGGCGCCGTCACCGGTCACCAGCGTGTCGATGTCGTCGAGGTCGAAACTCTCGGTGAGCTCGATCAGCGTTGAGAGTTTTGCGGCGCGGCCGACGATCGGCTCGATGACTTCGCCGGTCAGTTTTCCGTTCTCGATTCTGAGCCGGTTGGCGCGGTTTTCCTGGAACCCGATCATGGCCGCGACCTTATCGGTGAACAGCGTAAAACCGCCCGAGATCAGGCAGGTGTAGGCGCCATTGGCGCGCATGGTCATGACGAGTTCGCGGCCGCCCGGCGTCGGCGTGATGCGCTTGGCCAGAACCTCGTCGACCACGCTGACCGGCAGGTCCTTCAACAGCGCCACCCGCTCGCGCAGCGCCGGCTCGAATTCGATTTCGCCGCGCATCGCGCGTTCGGTGATTCCGGCGACATGCGCCTTCAGCCCGGCGAAGTCGGCCAGTTCGTCGATGCATTCCTGGCCGATCATGGTGGAGTCCATGTCCGCCAGAAAAAGCTTCTTGCGCCGGGTGGCGAGAGGCTGCACGACAATATCGATCGGCAGGTCGCCGCGCGCCGCCTGCAGGCGGGTTTCGATCGCCTTGATGTCCTCAGGGCTCTTGACCTCGGCGTCGAAGGGAATGTCGACTGCGACCTCGTCGAACAGCCAGCGCGCCTGGCCGGGCGAGGGCAGTACGGCCAGCGCGCCGTCGACGATGGTGGTGTCGAGCGCCGGATTGGCCGGGTTGCAGATGAGGGTGGCGACGAGGGACATGCAGGCGAATTCGCGTGGGTTGAGCAAGGCCGTGCTTATCGCAGGGCCGACCGCCAGCGGCAAGTCGGCGCTGGCGCTCGAACTGGCGCAAAGGACCGGCGGTGTCGTCATCAACACCGATTCCATGCAGGTCTACCGCGACCTGCGCGTCATCACGGCGCGGCCGACGGCGGGGGAAGAGGCGCTGGCGCCGCACCGGCTCTATGGCCATGTCGACGCGTCCGTGAATTTCTCGGCCGGCGCCTGGGTGGCGGATGCCGAGAGAGGGCTGGCGGAGGCGCGCGCACAAAATCGCCTGCCGATTTTCATCGGCGGTTCCGGCCTCTACTTCAAGGCGCTGACGCGTGGCCTTTCTGCGGTGCCGCCGATCCCGTCAGAGATCCGCGACGCCGTTCGCGCGCGGCTGGAGCGCGATGGCGTCGAGGCGCTGCATGCCGAACTGGCGCGGCGCGATCCGGTCTCCGCCGAACGGCTGAAGCCGCGCGACCGCACCCGGATTGCCCGCGCGCTGGAGGTCGTCGAAGCCACCGGACGGATGCTGCCCGACTGGCATCGTGAAGGCCTGCCGCCACTGTTGCCTCAAGGCGAATTCACCGCGCTTTTCTTGGCGCCCGAACGCGACCAGCTTTACGCGCGGATCGATGCGCGGTTCGACGCGATGCTGGCGGCCGGCGCGCTGGAAGAGGTCGAGGCGCTCGCGGCACGAAAGCTCGATCCCTTGCTGCCGGCAATGAAGGCCCACGGCGTGCCGGCCCTGATCCGCCATCTCGGCGGCGAGATCACGCGCGAGCAGGCGGCCGAAATCGGCCGCGCCGACACCCGCCACTACGCCAAGCGGCAGTTCACCTGGTTCCGGCATCAATTGCCGGAGTTCGCGTGGGTGACGCTGGAAGCGGCGAGGGATTGGATGGAGGTGCGAACTGCATCGCCGGGATGACTGGAACCGCAAATTCCCACTCGCCGAACCGCCGGAACACGGTTACACTCGCAAAATCGCGCTAACGGCGTCCTTCCCTTGACTTCCGGGGATCGGGCGGTATAAGCGCGCAACCTTTGGGAAGTTCGAGCCGCACAATGCGTAATATTATTACCAAACTCCTTATCGTAATCGTACCCTGGCGCACCGCCGGGGGTGGCTGAGGCCATCCCAAATCCAGGCGGTGTGCATGGGGGCCTCTGGGGCCCTTTTTTTATTCCCTTGATACGACCGAAACCGAAGAAAGCCGCGTCGTCAGCGCATCCGGAGCAGACCAATGACCGACAAGAGTCACGACCCCAACCAGATGACCGGCGCCGCGATGATCGTGCGCGCGCTCAGGGATCATGGCGTCCAGCATCTGTTCGGCTATCCCGGCGGCGCGGTGCTTCCGATCTATGACGAGATTTTCCAGCAGAGCGAGGTCGAGCACATCCTGGTGCGGCACGAGCAGGGCGCCGGCCACGCGGCCGAAGGCTATGCGCGCTCGACCGGCAAGCCCGGCGTGGTGCTGGTGACGTCGGGTCCCGGCGCCACCAACATGGTGACGCCGCTGACGGACGCGCTGATGGATTCGATCCCGCTGGTCTGCATCACCGGGCAGGTGCCGACGCATCTGATCGGCAACGACGCGTTCCAGGAATGCGACACCGTCGGCATCACGCGCCCCTGCACCAAGCACAACTGGCTGGTCCGCGACGTCAACGATCTGGCAAAAGTGCTGCACGAGGCGTTCTATGTCGCGACCACGGGCCGTCCCGGTCCGGTGCTGGTCGACGTGCCAAAGGACGTGCAGTTCGCGGTCGGCACCTACCATCCGCCGCGCAAGTCCGACGTGCACGTCTCCTACACGCCGCGGGTGAAGGGCGACGCGACCCAGATCCGTAAAGCCTTGTCGCTGCTGGCGTCCGCCAAGCGGCCGGTGATCTATTCCGGCGGCGGCGTCATCAATGCCGGCCCCGAAGCGTCGAAACTGTTGCGCGAGCTGGTTGAGGCGACGGGATTCCCGATCACCTCGACGCTGATGGGGCTGGGCGCCTATCCGGCGAGCGGCAAGAACTGGCTCGGCATGCTGGGCATGCACGGCACCTACGAGGCCAACATGGCGATGCATGATTGCGACGTCATGCTGTGCATCGGCGCGCGCTTCGACGACCGCATCACCGGGCGTGTCGACGCGTTCTCGCCCGGCTCCAAGAAGATCCATATCGACATCGATCCGTCCTCGATCAACAAGAATATCCGCGTCGACGTGCCGATCATCGGCGACGCCGCTAATGTGATGGGCGACCTGCTGCAGGTGTTCAAGGCGGAAGCCAAGAAGCCCGACATCAAGGCCTGGTGGCAGGAAATCGCCAAATGGCGCGCGCGCAATTCGCTCGCCTACAAGAAGAACAACGATATCATCCTGCCGCAATACGCCATCGAACGGCTGTTCGAGGCAACGCGCGGCCGCGACACCTACATCACGACCGAGGTCGGCCAGCACCAGATGTGGGCGGCGCAGTTTTATGGTTTCGAGGAGCCGCATCGCTGGATGACCTCGGGCGGTCTCGGCACCATGGGCTACGGCCTGCCGGCGGCGCTCGGCGTGCAGGTCGCTCATCCCGACAGCCTCGTGATCGACATCGCGGGCGATGCCTCGGTGCAGATGACGATGCAGGAGATGTCGACGGCGGTTCAGTATGAGCTGCCGATCAAGATCTTCATCCTGAACAACCAGTACATGGGCATGGTGCGGCAGTGGCAGCAGCTGCTGCACGGCAACCGGCTGTCGCATTCCTACTCCGAAGCGCTGCCGGATTTCGTCAAGCTGGCGGATGCCTTCGGCTGCGTCGGCCTGCAGGCGCTGAAGCCGTCCGATCTCGATGGCGCGATCAAGGAAATGATCAGCGTCAAGCGTCCGGTGCTGTTCGATTGCCGCGTCGCCGCGCTGGAAAACTGCTTCCCGATGATTCCGTCGGGCAAGGCGCACAACGAAATGCTGCTGCCTGCGGAAGCAACGGACGAAGCGACCGCAGCGGCTTTCGCCGGCGGCAAGGCGCTGGTGTGAGGATGTGCAACACAAACTCCGTCGTCATCGCCCGACTTGATCGGGCGATCCAGTACGCCGCGGCGTCTCGGCTGTGCCCGAACGCTTCTGGAATACCGGATCCCCGCATGCGCTGGGATGACGAGCAGGGGCGTGGGGGCGACGAACGGGGGAGAGGATAGAGACGTGTTTGACCTCGCCGAACTCGAACGCGCGCACGCCATCGTCGGCCAGGCGGTGCCGCCGACGCCCGCGCATGCGTGGCCGCTGCTGGCGCAACGGCTGGGAACGAGCGTCGTGGTCAAGCACGAGAACCACACGCCGATCGGCGCCTTCAAGGTGCGCGGCGGGCTGGTCTATCTCGACCGGCTGAAGCGCGAGCGGCCGAATACGCCCGGGATCATTTCCGCCACGCGCGGCAATCACGGGCAGAGCCTGGCCTTCGCCGCCGGCCGTCACGGCGTGCCGGCGGTGATCTACGTGCCGCAGGGCAATTCGGTGGAGAAGAACCGCGCGATGCGCGCGTTCGGCGCCGAGCTGGTCGAGCATGGCGCGGATTTTCAGGCCGCTGCGGAAGAAGCACAGCGCCATGCCCAGTTCGCCGGCCTGCACATGGTGCCGTCGTTTCATCCCGACCTCGTGCTCGGCGTGGCCACCTATGCGCTCGAATTGTTGCGCGCCGCGCCCGATCTCGACGTGCTCTATGTGCCGATCGGGCAGGGCTCAGGCGTCTGCGGCTGCATCATCGGGCGCAAACCCGAGATCGTCGGCGTGCAGTCGACCGCAGCGCCGTCCTATGCGCTGTCGTTCGCGGCCGGCACGGTCGTGACCACCGAGACCAGCAACACGCTGGCCGATGGCATGGCGACCCGCGTTCCCGTGCCCGAGGCCCTTGCCATCATCCGCAAGGGCGCCGCGCGCATCGTGCAGGTCACCGATGATGAGGTCGCTGCAGCAGTGCGAGCCTACTGGACCGATACGCACAATCTCGCCGAGGGCGCGGGCGCTGCCCCGTTGGCGGCAGCGCTGCAGGAAAAGGCAAAACTCGCGGGCAAGCGTGTCGGCCTGATCCTGTCAGGCGGCAATATCGATTTTGATCTGTTCCGCACATGGGTCGGAGCGGACGCCACGACACCCGCCCAACGGGCGGTGGCGTGATGAGAGGACATTCAAGGGGACGACAATGAACCAGCCCGCATCTGCCTACTTTCTGGAAGAGCGCCACGATCCCAACGAGACGCACACGCTCTCGGTTCTCGTGCAGAACGAGCCCGGCGTGCTGGCGCGCGTGATCGGCCTGTTTTCGGGACGCGGCTACAACATCGACAGTCTCACCGTCTCGGAGACCGAGAGCCAGAAACACCTCTCGCGCATCACCATCGTCACCACGGGCACCCCGATGGTGATCGAGCAGATCAAACACCAGCTCGACCGCATGGTGCCGGTCTATCGCGTCGTCGACATGACGATCACCGGCCGCTCCATCGAGCGCGAACTCGCGATGGTGAAGGTGCGCGGCGGCGGCGACCATCGGGTGGAGGCGCTGCGGCTGGCGGATGCGTTCCGCGCCCGCGTGATCGACGCCACGACGGAGAGTTTTGTGTTCGAAATCACAGGAAATTCCACCAAAATCAGTCAATTCATCGACCTTATGCGCCCGCTCGGCCTTGTCGAAGTGGCGCGCACCGGTGTGGCGGCGATCGGACGCGGACCTGAGGGAATGTGAACCATGCTGGCGCGGGACTGGTACTACACGCAAAGGCGAAGGCTCGGGCTCGATTCGGCGGTTGCCTCGCTCTACGACCGGCATGACGACAGCGACGAGCGTGCCCGCGCCGCGCTGACCGCTCTCGGCGTGCAGAAGGGCTGGCGGGTTGCCGATATCGGCTGTGGCAACGGCGTGCTGGCCTGCGAAGCGGCGCTGATGGGCGCCGAGGTCGACGCCATCGACATCTCGCCGGCGATGCTGGCACTCGCCAACATCCAGGCCCGCGATCGCAAGGTAGCGATCCGCACCCAGCCGGCGGGCTTGCTCAGTTTCACCTACAAACCGAATTCATATGATCTGATCGTCAGCGAGTTCACGCTGCATCATCTGCCCGACTTCTGGAAGGCGGTGGCGCTGGCGCGGATCCATGCGGCGCTGAAGCCCGGCGCCAATTTCTATCTGCGCGACATCGTGTTCGTCAGCACGCCCGACGGCACGGAGCGCGACGTCGAGCAGTGGGCCGACTTCGCCATCAAGAACCACGATTTCCAGCGCGAAGGCGTGGTCACCCATATGCGCGACGAATACTCGACCTTCGGCTGGGTGATCGAGCGCATGCTGACCGATGTCGGCTTTACGCTGGAAGCGGTCGACTATCATGCGCCGCTGCACGGCACGTACCTGCTGCGCAAGCCGAAGCCGGACCAGCAGAGCTAAAGAACAACAGAGCCCAGAACAACAGAGCCAAAAAATGAAACCGGCCGATGTCTGCGTCGCCGTGCTGGTCGCGGTGATCTGGGGGCTTGCGTTCGTGGCGAGCCGGATCGCGCTCAACGAGTTTTCGCCGGAACTGATGACGACGCTGCGCTTTGCCATCGCCGCATTGCCCTGCCTGTTCGTGGCGCGGCCAAACGTTTCGTGGGGCGTGCTGGCTTCGATCGCCTTCACGCTGTTCCTCGGCCAGTTCCTGGCGCAGGCCTTCGCCATTGCGCACGGCGTTCCGGTCGGCCTCTCCAGCGTGATCGTGCAGAGCCAGGCGTTGTTCACCATCGGCTTTGCGGCGCTGCTGTTTGGCGAGCGGCCGGGCGCGTGGCAGGGCGTCGGCATCGGCGTCGCGACCGTCGGCCTGCTGATGATCTGCGGCACCGTCGGCTATGATTTCAGCGTCGGCGCCTTTGCTATCCTGATGATCTCACCGCTCAGTTTTGCGGCCGGCAACCTCTTGCTCCGGCGCGCGGTGGGCGTGCCGATGTTCGACCTGTTCGCGTGGCTGTGCCTGGTCGCAGCGTTGCCGTTATTCGCGCTGACGCTGGTCAGCAACGGCCCCGAGCCGACCTGGCATGCGCTGACCCACATGTCGCTGACCGGCCTGATCTGCGTGATCAGTCTCGGCACCGTCTCCACCAGCATCGCCTACTGGCTGTGGGGCAGGCTGCTGCGGGACTACCCGGCGGCGCAGGTGGTGCCGTTCGCGCTGTTGGTGCCGTTCGTCGGCTCCGCGGCGTCGAGCATGGCGTTCGGCGAGACCTTCGGGCCGCTGCGGCTTGCTGGTATGGTTACGGTGATCGGCGGCATCGCCGTGATGCTGCTGTCGAAGCGGCCCACGGAAAAACAAGTTCTGCCGAAGGTTGCGTGAGGGCCCATGTCGCATTCGCTGCTGATCGCCTTCATCCTGTTCGCCACGGTGATGTTCTTCACGCCGGGGCCGAACAACATCATGCTGCTGTCGTCAGGGCTGACCTACGGCTTCCGTCCCACGATCCCGCACATTATGGGGATCACGGTCGGCTTCGCCTTCATGGTCGGCGCGGTCGGGATCGGGCTCGGCACCGTCTTCATCGCCTATCCGATCCTGCAGACCATTCTGAAATATGCAGGCGTTGCCTACCTCGTTTATCTCGCCGCCCATATCGCGATGTCCGAGCCGTCGTCGGCCGACCAGGACACCCGCGGCCGCCCGATGACGTTCTGGGGCGCGGCCATGTTCCAGTGGGTCAACGCCAAGGGCTGGGTGATGGTGATCGGCACCATCACCGCATATGCGGCAATCGCCGCCTATCCCTGGAATATCGCGATCCAGGTCGGCCTGAGTTTGCTTCTGGGAATTTTGTCCTGTACCGCCTGGGCCCTGTTCGGGTCCGCGCTGCGGCCGGTCCTGACCTCCCGGCGGGCAGTGCGGGCCTTCAACATCGTCATGGCGGTATTGCTGCTGGCTTCGCTCTATCCGGTCTTCATGGACGCATGATGCCGCAGTGCGGCATGCAGAAACGGGTTTCCCCTGAGCGGGAAAATGCTCTAGACAACGCCGGAAATTCGCGGGCAACCGGCGAGCTTACCTACCCAAATGCCTCATTAACCGGCCATTTTGGCCACCGACG
>CADEDX010000078.1:17074-17279 GCA_902826195.1 uncultured Bradyrhizobium sp.
ATTCCGGCGTCAAGGATGTCGCCATTGCGCTGCGCAAGGGCTCGGCCTCGGCCACGAAGGCGGAAGCCGCCGGCTTCAAGGTGATGGAAGTCGCCGAAGCCGCCAAATGGGCCGACCTCGTGATGATGCTCACCCCCGACGAACTGCAGGGCGACATCTACCGCGAGCACCTGCACGACAACATGAAGAAGGGCGCGGCGCTTGT
>CADEDX010000079.1 GCA_902826195.1 uncultured Bradyrhizobium sp.
CCAGGTCGCCGCCCTGATCGGTGGCGACACCATTGCGATGGTTGATACAGCGCAGAAGAAGGCGACCGGGTCGGTCAAGGTGACCGGCATTTCGGGCACGCTGGTAGGCATTGACGTGCGTCCCGCCGACGGCCTGCTCTATGGACTGGTCGACGATGGCACCATTGTGACGATCGCGGCGGACGGCAAGGCCACGGTCAAGTCGAAGCTCGACACCATGCTGGCCAAGGGCGTCGCCGCGACGGTCGATTTCAATCCGGTGGCGGACCGCCTGCGCGTGATGGGCGCGGACGGGATGAACCTGCGCGCCAACGTTGATGACGGCAAGGTGACCAAGGACGGCGACCACAAATATGCCGACGGCGACATGCACAAGGGCGAGAAGCCGAACATCGTCGCCGGCGCCTATATCAATTCGGTGAAGGGCGCCAAGGAGACCGCGCTGTTCAATATCGACGGCACTATCAGCGGATTGATCAAGCAGGCGCCCCCGAACGACGGCGTGCTCGCGGCGATCGGCAAGCTCGGGATCAAGGCGGACAGCGTGGCGTTCGACATCTCCTCGGACGGCGCTGGCAAGAACGAAGGCTGGCTGATGGCGGGCGATACGCTCTACAGCGTCGATCTCGCGACCGGGAAGGCGACCGAGGCCGCCAAGATCGCCGGCGTCAGCGGCAAGGTCAAGGATATCGCGATCATGGGAATGTAAGGGATTCCCAAAGCAAGTCACACTGGTCGGCGAAGCCGCCCACCTTTCCCTCGCCCCGCTTTTGCGGGGCGGGGTTGGGCGAGGGCGCACGTCCGCCTTCAGGCCGACGATGCGCGAACCGCTATGTCGCCAGAAAGGGTATCTCGATCGCCAGTGTATAGCCGTTGACCATCAGCAGGCCTCCCACGGCGCCGATGATGCCGCCGAAGATCGCAAGCCAAGGCAGCGTCGCGACGATCGAAACCGAGATCAGCACGATGGCGATCTGCAGAAGGGCTTCGGCATAGTCGAAGTAAGGATCCTGCTTCAGCGCATAGTCGCGCTTGCTCTCGTAATCCTTGGCCCGCGCGATCAACTCCTGCTTGCCCTCCTGCGTCTCGGGCTCGGACTCATAGCGTGCCGCCGTCTTGCGGTAGGCGTCCGCTTTTGCCTTAAGCGCCGCCCTGGCCTCGGCGGTGAGACTTCCGTCCTGCAGGAACGCCAGTTCGATCGCGTCGGCCGCGAGGTTGTAGTCGGTCTGGCGGATGTTCTTGGCCTGGTAGAAGGCATACTGGTTTGCGGCATAGATGTTGTTGTTGGTCGCCTCCTTGCCGGCGTTTGCACCGCCAAGCCCGGTGATGGCCAGCAACATTGCCAGAATGGCAATGCCGACCGCCGCCCGCTGCTTGAAGCGGTCGTTTTGCTTGTCCTGGTCCATCATCTCGGCGGCGTCTTCGGCTTTCATCGATCGGCTCCTCCTCGGTCCTAAAGGCCGGAACGGTAAACAACGGGGTTGTGTCACCATCGCGACCTGCGAACAGGATTATTTGTCGCAGAACGCGACATCTACGATCGGTCCGGGCATTGCGGAGAAATCTAGGGGAGAACCGCCGCTTACGCCTTCTTCAGCGTTTCCAGCGCATCGCGGACGAACGGATCGAGGCCCGCGCCGCCAGCATCCAGATGGGCAAAAATAGCCTTGCGCATCCGAGGATCCCAGAATTTTTTGATGTGGTCGGCAATTCCCGGGACCGCCTTGTCGTGGCCCTGGCTCTGGAAGAATTTTCCGATTTGATTGGCCATATAGATCAGCCGTTCAGGCGACATGGGTAGCCTCCGCAACGCCGGTATATTGTGCAGCCGCAATCCGGTGCGGATGCGTGAAGATTTCAAATCCGTCGGCGCGGGCGATGGCCGCCAGCGTGATGCCGGCGGCGTCCGCGGTGCGAACGGCGAGCGCGGTCGGCGCCGACACGGCGACCATCAGCGGCGCGCCGATGGTTGCGGTCTTCTGCACCATCTCGACCGATACGCGGCTGGTCAGCAGGACGATGCCCTCGCTGGCGGAAACGCGCGCCTGCGCCAGCGCGCCGGCGAGCTTGTCGAGCGCGTTGTGGCGGCCGACATCTTCGCACAGCGCGACGAGGCCATGGGCCGGCGTCCAGAACGCGGCGGCATGCACCGCGCGGGTCTGGATGTTGAGCTGCTGCAGCGAGGTGATGCTCGCCATCGCGGTCATGATGTCGGATGGCGCGAAAGTGTGCCCCTTCGGCACGATAGCGGCGGGACGGACAGCTTCCGCGATCGACTCGATGCCGCAGATGCCGCATCCGGTCGGGCCCGCGATATGACGCCGCCGCTCGTTGACGAGTTCGGCGCTGGAAGGCCTTAGCCACATCCGCAGCTCGATGCCGTCTTCGAGTTCGACGATGTCGAGCGTTTCGATCTCATCGGGTGAGCGGACGACGCCTTCGGTGAGGCTGAAGCCGATCGCAAAGTCCCTGAGGTCGCGCGGGGTACCCATCATGACGGCGTAGGTGCCGCCATTGTAGGTCAGCGCAATCGCCGTCTCCTCCGGGATCAGGCGCGCGCCTTCGCCGAGGCGACCGTCGCGCCAGATTATTCGAGCGGCGGAATAGACCGGATCGGGCATGCCTTACTCCGCGGCTTCCGCCGGCGCGATGCGGCGGGAATGGCGGGCCTGCTCGTCATAGGCTTTCTGCCAGTCGCTTGGGCCGTTCGAGGGCGAGATCTGGACCGCGGTGACCTTGTATTCCGGACAGTTGGTGGCCCAGTCCGAAAACTCCGTCGTGATGACGTTGGCCTGCGTGTCCGGATGGTGGAAGGTGGTGTAGACCACGCCGGGCGCTACGCGATCGGTGATCTCGGCGCGCAGGGTGGTTTGGCCAGCGCGGCTTGCGAGCCGCACCCAGTCGCCGTCGCGCACGCCGCGCTGCTCGGCGTCGTGGGGATGGATCTCCAGCCTGTCCTCGGCATGCCAGACCACGTTCTCGGTGCGTCTTGTCTGGGCGCCGACATTGTACTGGCTGAGGATGCGCCCGGTCGTCAGCAGCAGCGGGAACCTCGGTCCGGTGCGCTCGTCGGTCGGGATATATTCGGTGATGATGAACTTGCCCTTGCCGCGGACGAAGCCGCCGATGTGCATCACCGGCGTGCCCTCCGGGGCCTTCTCGTTGCAGGGCCATTGCAGCGAGCCGAGTTCTTCCAGTCTGGCGTAGGAGACGCCTGCAAAAGTCGGCGTCAGCGCCGCGATCTCGTCCATGATCTCGGACGGATGATTGTAGCGCATTTCAAAGCCCATCGCCCTGGCAAGGCCAATGGTGACTTCCCAGTCGGCGAGGCCGTTGCGCGGGGTCATCACCTTGCGGACGCGCTGGATGCGGCGCTCGGCGTTGGTGAACGTGCCGTCCTTCTCCAGGAAGGTCGATCCGGGCAGGAACACATGGGCGTAGTTGGCGGTCTCGTTGAGGAAGAGATCGTGCACGATGACGCATTCCATCGACGACAGCGCCGCCACCACATGCTTGGTGTTGGGATCGGACTGAAGGATGTCCTCGCCCTGCACGTAGAGGCCCATGAAGGTGCCTTCGATCGCGGCGTCGAACATGTTGGGAATGCGCAGGCCCGGCTCGGGATTGAGCTTGACGTTCCACATCGCCTCGAACTGGTCGCGCACGGCATCGCCCGAGATATGGCGATAGCCGGGCAACTCGTGCGGAAACGAGCCCATGTCGCAGGAGCCTTGAACGTTATTCTGGCCTCGCAGCGGGTTCACGCCGACGCCGGGACGGCCGATATTGCCGGTCGCCATCGCGAGGTTGGCGATCGCGATCACTGTGGTGGAGCCCTGGCTATGCTCGGTGACGCCGAGGCCGTAATAGATCGCACCATTGCCGCCGGTGGCGAACTGGCGTGCGGCTTCGCGCAGATCCTTCGGATCGACGCCGGTCATGATGGCGGTCGCTTCCGGGCTGTTCTTCGGCAGCGCCACGAAGGAGGCCCATTCCTCGAACTCGCTCCAGTCGCAGCGTTCGCGCACGAAGGCCTCATCGACGAGGCCTTCGGTGACGATGACATGTGCCAGCGCGGTGAGTACGGCAACGTTGGTGCCGGGCATCAGCGGCAGATGCAGCGCCTTGACGTGCGGGCCTTCCACCATTTCCGTGCGGCGCGGGTCGATCACGATCAGCCTGGCGCCCTGGCGCAGCCGCTTCTTCAGCCGCGAGGCGAACACGGGATGCGCGGCCGCGGGATTGGCGCCGATGATCAGGACGACGTCGGTATGCTCGACCGAATCAAAGTCCTGCGTGCCGGCCGACGTTCCAAAGGTCTGCGACAGGCCGTAACCGGTCGGCGAATGGCAGACGCGGGCGCAGGTATCGACGTTGTTGTTGCCAAAGCCGCCGCGGATCAGTTTTTGAACCAGATAGGTTTCTTCATTGGTACAGCGGGAGGAGGTGATGCCGCCGACAGCGTCGCGGCCATATTTCTGCTGAATGCCCTTGAATTTTGCTGCGGCGAAGTTGAACGCCTCATCCCACGACACTTCCTGCCAGGGGTCCTCGATCCGTGCGCGGATCATGGGTTTCAGGATGCGCTCCTTGTGGGTGGTGTAGCCCCAGGCGAAGCGACCCTTGACGCAGGAATGGCCGCGATTGGCCTTGCCGTCCTTGAAGGGCACCATGCGCACGACTTCCTCGCCGCGCATTTCCGCCTTGAAGGTGCAGCCGACGCCGCAATAGGCGCAGGTGGTGACGAGAGAATGCTCGGGCTGGCCGATCTCGATGACGGATTTTTCCGTCAGTGTCGCGGTCGGGCAGGCCTGCACGCAGGCGCCGCAGGAAACGCATTCGGAGCCGAGGAAGCTTTCGCTCATGCCCGGTGAGACGCGGCTGTCGAAGCCGCGGCCAGAGATCGTCAGCGCAAATGTGCCTTGTACTTCCTCGCAGGCGCGGACGCAGCGCGAGCAGACGATGCATTTCGAGGGATCATAGGTGAAGTAGGGGTTAGACTCGTCCTTCGGCATCCAGTTGTCGTTGCTGCAGCCGTCCGATTTGACGAAAACATGGTTCTCGCCTTCATAGCCATAACGAACATCGCGCAGGCCCACCGCACCGGCCATGTCCTGCAATTCGCAGTCGCCATTGGCGGCGCAGGTCAGGCAGTCCAGCGGATGGTCGGAGATGTACAGCTCCATCACGCCCTTGCGCAGCTTCTTCAGGCGTTCGGTCTGGGTGTGCACGACAAGGCCGTTCATCGCGGGCGTCGTGCAGGAGGCCGGCATTCCGGCGCGGCCCTCGATCTCGATCAGGCAGAGCCGGCAAGAACCGAACGCGTCGACCATGTCGGTGGCACAGAGCTTCGGGATCTGCGTGCCGGCCTCCATGGCGGCGCGCATGATGGAGGTGCCCTCGGGCACGGTGATGCTTTGCCCGTCGATGGTCAGCGTTACCATCGTTTCAGATTTCGAGCGGGGCGTGCCGTAATCGATTTCCTGGATCAATGACATGGCGTGGTCCTCTTATTCCGCGGCCTGCAGCGTGGCCGGTGCCGGGCCAAAATCTTCCCGGAAATGTTTGAGCGCGCTCATGACGGGGTAGGGCGTGAAGCCGCCGAGCGCGCACAGCGAGCCGAATTTCATGGTGTTGCAGAGGTCCTCGACCACGGCGAGGTTTTCGGAGGTGCGCTCACCGCGAATGATCTTGTCGATGGTCTCGACGCCACGCGTCGAGCCGACCCGGCACGGCGTACACTTGCCGCAGGATTCCACGGCGCAGAACGCCATCGCAAAGCGCGCTTGCTTTGCCATGTCGACGCTGTCGTCGAACACGACGACGCCGGCATGGCCGATCAGCCCGTCGCGCGCCGCGAACGCTTCATAGTCGAACGGGGTATCGAACAGCGTGCGCGGAAAATAGGCGCCGAGCGGACCGCCGACCTGGACTGCGCGGACCGGGCGGCCGGTAAAAGTGCCGCCACCGATATCGTCAACGAGTTCGCCGAGCGTGATGCCGAACGCGGTCTCGAACAGGCCACCGTGCTTGATATTGCCGGCCAACTGGATCGGCATGGTGCCGCGGGAGCGACCCATGCCGTACTCGGCATAGGCCTTGGCGCCGCCGGCCAAGATGAAGGGGATTGCCGCAAACGAGAGCACGTTGTTGATGACGGTGGGCCGGCCGAAAAGGCCCTTGTGCGCTGGCAACGGCGGCTTTGCGCGGACGATGCCGCGGCGGCCTTCGAGGCTTTCCAGCAGCGAGGTTTCCTCGCCGCAGACATAGGCCCCGGCGCCGACTCGGACTTCGAGGTCGAAAGTGTGGCTGGAGCCCACGATATACTCGCCGAGATAGCCGGTGCGCCGGGCGGCCGCGATCGCGGCGTTCATCGCCGCCACCGCATGCGGATATTCTGAGCGGATGTAGATGTAGCCCTTGCTGGCGCCGACGGCGATGCCTGCGATCGTCATGCCTTCGATCACGGCGAAGGGGTCGCCCTCCATGATCATGCGGTCGGCAAAGGTGCCGCTGTCGCCTTCGTCGGCGTTGCAGACGATGTATTTTCGGTCGGCGCTGGCCTGCGCCACCGTCTTCCACTTGATGCCGGTCGGGAAGCCCGCGCCGCCGCGCCCACGCAGTCCGGATGTCGTGACGTCAGCGAGGATCTCGTCCGAGGTCAGCGTCAGGGCGCGCTCCAGCCCCTTGTAGCCGTCATGCGCGCGATAATCTCTGACCGAGCGCGGATCGATCACGCCACAGCGCGCGAATGTCAGGCGCGTCTGTCGCTTCAGCCAGGGAATTTGCTCGGTTAGGCCGAGGTATAGTGGATGCGAACCGCCGGCTGCCATGGCATCGAACACGGAGGATGCATCCGCCGCCGTCACCTGGCCGAACGCGACGCGGCCCTGCAAGGTCGCAAGCTCGACCATCGGTTCAAGCCAATAAAGCCCCCGCGATCCCGTCCTGACGATCTCGACGGCGATGCCGGTCTTGACGGCAGCCAATTCGAGGGCCGCGGCTACCTCGTCGGCGCCGACCGCGACGGCACCGGCATCGCGGGGAACGAAAATGCGCATCGTCATCGCTGCGCCTCCGCCATCAGTGCATCGAGGCGCTGCTCGTCGAGCCTTCCGATGACGCGGCCGTCCAACATCGCCGAAGGCGCAGTGGCGCACAGGCCAAGGCAATAGATCGGCTCCAGCGTCACGCGCGAATCGGCGGTCGTATTTCCAAATGCGATGCCGAGCTTTGCTTCGGCGCGCGCGGCGAGCGCGTCACCGCCGGCGGCCTGACAGGCCTCGGCGCGGCACAGTTTCAGCACGTGCCGGCCGGCGGGTTGGTGGCGGAAGTCGTGGTAGAAAGTGAATACGCCATGGACTTCGGCGCGCGACAGGCTGAGCGCGGAAGCGATCATCGGTATCGCTGGCTCGGGAACGTAACCGAATGCTTCCTGCATCGCGTGCAAGATCACCAGCGTGGCGCCTTCGAGCTTGTCGTGTTCGGCGATGATCTCGGCGCCGCGCGCCTCGTTCCAGGGTTCATAGGCCGATCTCATGTTCGCGTTCTCATCAGAAGTTGTACGACCTGATGAGTAGGGCAATCGCAGGGAAGATCAATAAAGCTGTCCCATGTTGCGATTACAAAACGCAATCAAGACAAGGACATAGGCAATGCCTATGGGGCGATTGGGCCGGCTGGGGTTAACGCCGGATTATTCGCCACTTCCGCACAACGCAACGCGCCCGCCAGGTGCTGTCCTGGCGGGCGCGTGTGCCGCATATCTTTTAGAAAATGCGGGGCACCAGCATCGCCACCCGGTCGCGATAGCGGCGGTATTCGTCACCGAACATCGCCACCAGGTCGCGCTCTTCGAGATAGATGCCGACAAGGATGTAGGCTGTCGTTACCGAGGCGAACAACAGATGGCCCAGCGTCATGGTCGGCGTGCACCAGAAGGCGATGATGAAGCCGAGATAGATCGGGTGCCGGATCATGCGATAGAGGCCCGGCGTCTTGAACTTCATGGGCTCGGTCACCCGTCCGGCAAAATGCGAGACCACCTGGGTCAAGCCGAACAGTTCGAAATGGCTGATAAGGAAGGTGCTGTAAAGCACGATCAGCCAGCCGAGGAATCCGCCAGCGGTCACGATGTCAGCCGCGACAGAGTTTTCGATATTCCAGACCATCGACGGCATTGGCTGCCACTGCCAGTACAGCAAGATCAGCGAGAGGCTCGCCAGCAGCACATAAGTCGAGCGTTCGATCGCCGGCGAGGCAAAGTTTGCGAACAGCCGCTTGAAGCCCCGTCGCGCCATGCCGCTGTGCTGCACGGCGAAGATCGACATCACCACCAGGTTGATCAGCAGCGCCGTCGTCAGCGAGGCCGAGGGGCCGGTGCCTGCGGCCTGGTCGAGGGTCTTGGGTACGACAAATCCCGAGACGAAGCCGACCGCGTAGAGAAACGTGCCGAGGAAAATCAGATAGGCGAGGCCGCCGTAGCTCAGGGTTAGCATCCGCGTTGCCATCGAGGCGACGGCGAGACGTGCCGTAGTCGGGCCGGTATGCATCGTAATCGACATCTCAAATCTCCTTGGTTTGCAATGTGAGCTTTGGCTAAATGGCCTAGTTCAGGGACTGCTTGCGGCGTCTGCGCTGGCGAAGCCGCACGGCTCTCTCGAGGGCGTCATCGATCGGGCCGCGGTAGATGCGCTTGTTGTTCAGTTTTTGACCGCTGGCGCGGTGTGTTGCGAGCAACGCCGCTTGCCGTTCGCGATAGGCGTTGGCGGCGGCCATCCAGCGGTTGAGAATTCGCTTCAGGCGGGTGGGCCGGGCGAGGGGGCTGGCGCCGATGCGAGCCCCCGGGCGCGGATGTAAGGGGCTCCCGTGTGAATCCGCCTTGGCGGGATTGAGCATCAAGCCGGTCATGGTCATCTCCGATTCAGCAGGCGTTGACCGGTCTGTAGATCGCGCCGGTCGTTCCGGCTTGACGGATTTCTTGAGAAGGCCTTTCTTTTTCCTCCGGAAGCATCTGGTTTTGCTCGGTTTGCCGCGTGACCCGTCAGTTGGGCGGAGCATCCAATTGGAATCATGAAGGTGGTATCAAAATACCAGTTCGCGGAATTTGAGATCGACCTGGGTCAGCAGGAGCTGCGCCGGCTTGGACAAGCGGTGCATATCGAACCCCAGGTGTTCGACCTCATCGTCCACCTGGTGCGCAATCACGAGCGGATCGTCAGCAAGGACGAACTGATCGAAACGATCTGGAACGGCCGGATCATTTCAGAGGCGGCGCTCTCCAGCCGCATCAATGGCGCCCGGCGCGCACTTGGCGACAACGGCAACGATCAGGCCCTGATCCGGACGCTGCACAAGCGGGGTTTTCGCTTCGTCGGCGATGTCCGGGCCGTCGACGCGCCGGTGACGGACGCGAAGGCGGCCCGGCTCGTTCCGGACAAGCCGTCCGGCGCTCCAGGCGACGTCTTGGTTTCTGCCGAAGTAGCACGGCTCGATGATGTGGTCTCGGAAGCCGTCAAGGCAGAGGCGACAACGCGATCGTCCATCGCAGTGATTCCGTTTGGCAACATGTCGGATGATCCCGAAAACGACTACTTCAGCTACGGGCTGACCGAGGACATCATCCGCCTGCTTGCTCGCAACCGCTGGCTTTCGGTGATCTCGCGGCACTCGACGATTGCATTCCAGGGGCGCGTGGTGGATGCGCGCGAAATCGGCGAACTGCTCGGCGTCAGGTACGTGATGGTCGGCAGCGTCCGCAAGAACCGCGATGCGGTGCGGATCACGGCGGAACTGGTTCGCGCGGCGGATGGAAAGCAGCTCTGGGCCGACAAATACGACCTGCAGCTCGAATACATCTTCGACATCCAGGAGGAGATGGCCCGGCAGATTGCCGCCACCATCGAGCCGGAGTTGTCAAAGGTCGAGCAGCAGCTCGCCGCCCGCAAGGCGCCGGAAAACCTGGACGCCTGGGATTGCTATCAGCGCGGCCTGTGGAATCTCTGGCGTTTTACCTCGCCGGGCTTCGACTCCGCCGAAAGCTATTTTCGGCGGGCGATTGATGCCGATCCGAATTTTGCGCGCAGTCATGGCGCGCTGAGCTACGTCAATTTGCAACGCGCGTTCATCGACGAGCCTGGGGATCGCGCGGCTCGGCTGGAAACCGCGCTGCGCCAGGGGCGCCATGCGGTGGTGCTCGACGAACTCGACTGCTTTTGCCACTGCGCGCTCGGTCGCGTTTTGTGCGCGACCCATCAGAACGACGAGGCGCTGGCAACGCTCGACGTATCCCTCGACCTCAATCCAAGCTTTGCGCAGGCCTATTTCGCCCAGGGCTTCAATATGCTCTGGCATGGGCGCGAACTCGAAGCCGAGACGCTGCTCGACCGCGCGATCTTGCTCAGCCCACGCGACAGCCATATTTCCGCGTTCCACCATGTCCGCTCCTGGACGCATTTTTCGCTGGGGGAATATGATATCGCAGTCGAATTCGCGAGGAGGGCGGCGCGGCAGCCCAATGCGACCTATCAGGCATTTGCGACGCTCGCAGCGTCGCTCGGCCATCTCGGGGCCCGCGCGCAGGCGGAAATGGTCGCGGCGGAAGTTTTGCGACGCAAGCCTAACTACAACATCGAAACGGCACGGCAGGAATTCTTCTTCTGCAAAGACGCTGATTTCATTAAGCGCTTCGTCGAGGGATTGCGCATCGCCGGTATTGCCAAAGGTTAGTTTTACGGCTGCGGGCCGGACAGGTTCAACTCGCGCTCGGCCCGGAAAACGTTGCTGTGCAGGTTGGCGATCCATTGCCGCCCGCTGGAGGTGACGTTGAGATAGCGTATGGCGGTCTGGATCTGGGGCGCGACGTTGTTCCAGTAGAACTGCGGATATCTGTAGACCACGTCGGCCGGCGTCTCGTAGCCGAGGGTCTTGTTCATGCCGACTTCCTCGAATTCGTAAAACAAGGCGTTCGCCTTCTTTAGGTAGTTGGGGTCGCCGAGTTGCCCGATCAGATCGGCCGCGCGCAGCAGCAGGCCTTCTTCTTCCGTCAGTTCGTCGTTTGACGAGGAGGCGACATAGGGAAATCGGGTGTACTCGATGGCCCGCGCGATCCGGCTCGCGTCAACTTCTTCGGCGGTGTCGAGCCGCTCGAAGACGAACAGTTTTGAGCGGTCGACATGGTAGGCCGCCAGCGAGGCATCGGATGAACCGCGCGCCAGGCGGATGGTGCGGCCGCTGAGGTCCGCGACATAGGAATCCCCGTCGTCTCCCTGAACAATGCCTCGAACGTATCCGATGTCGTGGGCGAGGCACGCCAGGATGAAATTGGCGTAGTCGTCTGCTGTTGTGTGCCGCAGCATGGCCCGGCCCATCAGGATGTCGTGCCCGGCCAGGGTCACGAGCATGGTGTGCTCGATATTATGATACAGCGCATCGCTGTTGCCGATGCATGACAGCGTCAGCCTGGCCGCATAGGGAAGAAATTCGGCCAGCCGGGCATGGGAGGAACCAAACCGGCTCTTGGTATCCGAAGCCAGGAACGTTCCCAACGCCTGCGCGACTAATTCCGGGATCGTGATCATGGGGCCTCCCAACGCGATTGCGCGACGCCACCGGCTTTTTGTAACGGCACCGCAGGATAGCATGTCGTTGCTGTCTCGGGGGGCTGATAAGACAGGGAAATGAGGTGATACGGGAAATCAATTGCTCCTAAATACGGCTCGCTGGCCGCTGCTTTTGACGTGCCGACGGCCGTCGGTCCGTGCTATTTCTGGCCGTCGGGCGACCTCCTTTTTCAACACACTTTCCGGGACCTTCTCCTTGATCGACAAGCTTGAACTTCTGCTGGCGCTCGCCAAGGAGCGGCATTTCGGACGGGCCGCGGAGGCCTGCGGCGTCACCCAGCCGACCATGTCGACCAGCCTCAAACAGCTCGAGGAAATTCTCGGCGTCATGCTGGTGCAACGCGGCTCGCGCTTCCAGGGTTTTACGCCGGAGGGCGAGCGCACGCTGGACTGGGCCCGACGCATCGTCGGCGATGCCCGCGCGATGCGCCAGGAGATCAACAGCCTCAAGGACAAGCTCTCAGGCGAGATCCGGATCGCTGCGATCCCCACCGTGCTCGGCATGGTGGCATCGCTGACGACGCCGTTTCGCGCGCGCTATCCGGATGTCAGCTTTCGCGTCCAGTCCTGTACGTCGGCAGACGTGCTGGGCCTGTTGGAAAATCTCGAGGTCGATGCCGGGTTGACCTATATCGAGAACGAGCCGATCGGCAAGGTGCGCACCATCCCGCTCTACAACGAGAGCTATCGCCTGCTGACGTCACCCGACGCCATGTTCGGCGATCGCAAGCAGGTGACGTGGAAGGAGGTCGGTCAGGTGCCGCTGTGCCTCTTGACGCCGGACATGCAGAACCGCCGCATTATCGATCGCGCCTTGCGTTCGGTCGGTGCGGAGGCCACCCCGTCGCTGACCTCGAATTCGCTGCTGGTGCTCTATACCCACGTCAAGACCGGGCGCTGGGCGAGCGTGATGCCGGCGAAACTGGCGGAGACGCTGGGACTGTCCGACTCCATCCGCAGCATTCCGATCGTCGATCCGATCGTCGACTACAGCGTTGGCCTCGTGATCCCGCAGCGCGATCCGATGACGCCGCTGATCGCGGCGCTGGTGCAGGTGGCCCGCGAAGTGGCGCCGACGCTGGAAGATCGCGCCGGCGTCCGTTAGCCCGGCTGCTCAGGCGGCAGCCTGACCCCTTGCCCCGGCTGAACGCGTGTCGCGGGGGAGCGTGATACGCACCACGGTGCCGGTGCCGAGTTTTGATCGCAGCCGCATCGTCCCGTCATGCAGGCTGGTCAGCGAGCGGGCGATGGCCAGCCCCAGCCCCGAGCCCTGGTAGGTCTTGGTGAGCTGGCTCTCGACCTGCTCGAACGGCTTGCCGAGCCGCCGTAGCGAGGCCGGCGCGATGCCGATTCCGGTGTCGGCGATCATCAGCACGATCGAGTTCGGCAGCACGTGGCTGCGCACGGTGATCCGGCCCTCGTCGGGCGTGAACTTGACAGCGTTGGACAGCAGGTTGACGAAGATCTGCTTGACCGCGCGGCGGTCGGCGGTCACCGAAATCGTGTTGTCGATATCGGCGTCGAGCGTCAGGTGCTTGTCCTCGGCGCGCCCCGAGACCACGCGTAGCGACTCCGCCAGGATCTTCGACAGGTCGAGCTGCTCCTTGTCGAGCTTCATGCGGCCGGCCTCGATCTTCGACATGTCGAGGATATCGTTGATGACTTCGAGCAGGTATTTCCCCGATGTCAGGATGTCGTGGCAGTATTCCTGATACTTGTCGGAGCCGAGCACGCCGAACATGCCGCTGCCCATGATCTCGGAGAAGCCGATGATGGCGTTCAGCGGCGTGCGCAGTTCGTGGCTCATATTGGCGAGGAACTTCGATTTCGCCTGGTTGGCTTCCTCGGCGCGGTTCTTTTCCTGCGAATACTTTTCGGCGAGGTCGGCAAGCTCCGCCTGCGAGCGCTTCAGGTCGAGCACGTTGGCGCGCAGGCGGCTGTCGTTTTCGATCAGCTTCTGCTCGTGTTCCTTGATGCGGGTGATGTCGGTGCCGACCGAGACGTAGCCGCCGTCCTTGGTGCGGCGCTCGGAGATGTGCAGCCAGCTTCCGTCATCGAGCTGCGCCTCGAAGGTGCGGGCGCCCGGTGCGTGCACGCCGGTTTCCTGCAGGCGGGTGCGTACCTCCGGCATGCTGCCGACCTCGATCACCGTTTCATATGAGGTGCCAGGGGTCACCGCCGTGTCCGGCAGCTTGTGCAGGCGCTGGAAATGCGAGTTGCAGAGCACCAGGCGGTCTTCGGCGTCCCAGAGCACGAAGGCTTCCGGGATGGTCTCGATCGCGTCGCGCAGCCGCAGGTCCGCTTCCACGGTCTTTTCGGCGAGGCTCTTCTGTTCGGTGATGTCGACGGCGATGCCGATCAGATGCAGGCCGCCGTCAGCGGAGGTGTGGCTGAGTTCGCAGCGGACGCGCAGCCAGATCCAGTGGCCGTCAGTGTGCTGCATGCGAAAAGTCTGGTCGATGTGGTCGAGCTCGCCGGCGATCATCTGGTCGGCGATCGCGAACAGGTCGATGTCGTCGGATTTTACCAGCGCGTTGACTTCGCCGAAGGTGAGGAGGTCGTTGCGGGAATCCAGCCCCAGCATCGTGAACATCGACGCCGACCAGAAGATCCTGCCGCGCGACAGGTCCCAGTCCCACAGGCCGCAGCGGCCGCGGTTGAGCGCGGTGTCGATCCGGCCGCGCACCGCGTCGTTGATGAGATCGCCCTCGCGGGCGCGGGTCGACTGCCAGTGGAAGGCAAAGCCGAGGATCAGCACGACGAAGCCCGTGGTGGCCGACAGCGTCACCGACAGGGCGGCGTCCGAGCCCCACAGCGGCTCGTTCCTCTCCTGGATGACGATGACCTGGCCCGGCAGCGACTTGACAAGCCGCGAGATCGCCATCGCGCCGTTGCCGTCCGGTAGCGTCATGTCGGTGACGACGCCCTGCTGGCCGGGTGTGGTCAGCAGTTGCGCGGTACTGATGATGTCGAGGACGCGATCGCTGTCGCCGAGGCCGTTTTCGGTCGGGATACGGGCGAGAATCCGATGATCGGCGCCGGTGATGATGATGTGGCGGCCGCTGGCGATGCCCCAGGCCGGCATCAGGTCGGGCAGCAGGCTCTGCAGCCGCTCGATATTGGCGGCGCGGTCCTGCCTGATCGAGCCGAGCCGGTCGAGGCGTTCGGCCAAAAGGTCGGTGAGCGCGGAGAGGTCGCGCTTCATGGCGGCGCGCTTCTGACGGCTTTGGTCGATTACCTGGACGAATGCGCCGAGGCAGATAGTGATAAGGAAGGCAATGATGAGTGTCGGCACGGCGCGGCGAAGCGCCGGCTCGGCGGTGAGCAGCCGGTGATAGGCAGGTTTTGCGATCGACTGCGCCAATCCCTTGATTGAGTCGGATTGGACACGTGCGTTCGCGGCATGCGCACGCGCCATGCTTTAGACCCCCGCCGAAGGCTCTTTTGCACCTTGTCCGGAAGGAACCCCGCGTCATTCCGAATCAATGCGATTTGAATCCAGATTTTTCGAACTGTCGAGAGTCAACAATTCGTTAATTCGAAATAAATGTTGTCCAAAGCAAATTAAGGTATCGCGCGGGGAGTCCGAAACGGGAACGCGCCCGCAAAAACTATGCGCGTGGCGGCTCGGCATGGCTGATGACGCGTTTGATGGTTGGAAACGCGCGGCGCAGCGCGCGCTCGATCTCGTCGACATTCTCGTGCACCGTGATCACGCTCATCGACGGCGCGGCGCGGCAATGGAAATTGACGATTTCGCCGGCGGCGGTTTCTCGCACCCGAACGTTATGGATATCGTGGATGGCGCCGTCGGCGGCGAAGCGCGCCAGCGCCGCCTTGATGGTCTCGACGCGTTCGGGGGCGGCATCGCTGCCGTGCGGCAGTTCGGGCTCGAGCGGTTCGATATGGGTGTCGACCTCGACGTCTTCGCCAAAATCCTCGCGGATGCTGCGCTCGAGTTCATGGGCGATGTCGTGCGCGGCGGACAGTTGCATGTCGCCGTCGACCTCGAGGTCGATGGAGACCGTCAATCGGCCGCCGAGATCGTGAACCGTCACGTGATGAACGGCGAGGCCGGAGTTGCGCGCGATCACCATGATGCGTTCGCGCACGCTCTCATTATCGCGCGCGACGGGCACCGCCGTGAAGGTGAGGTCCGCGTCGCCCAGCACGTTGCTGACCGCCTCTTGCGCGGCTTTCTTGATCGTCTCGACGCGGTCGATCGGATAGGTGCGTGGCACGTTGACGATGGCATCGATGAAATAGGTCGCCCCGACCATGCGGGCGCGCAGGCGCTCGACGCCGACCACGCCGGGCACCGCGGATATCGCGGCGCCGGCCTTTTCCGCGACGCCCTCCGGCGCGCGGTCGAGCAGCGTTTCGATGGTGGAGCGCCCGAGCCGCAGGCCGAGGATCGAGATCATCACGGCGACCGCGATGGCGGCGACGGAATCGCCCCAGCCAAAGCCCAGCGCGGTGAGCACGAGCCCCGCAATCACCGCGAACGAGCCGAGCACGTCGGAGGCGAAATGCAGCGCGTCGGCCGCCAGCGCCTGGCTTCTTGTGGCGCGCGCCGTGCGGTGCAGCGCCCGCGCGCGCCAGAAGTTGACGACGATGTCGATCGCCAGCACCACGAAGGCGAGCACTGACATCGCCGGCGGCGGCGCGCCCTCGCTCAGCCGGCTCCAGGATTCGACCAGGATGCCGCCGGCCAGCACGTAGAGCAGCGCGATGACGAATAGCGCCGACAGACTCTCGAACTTGCCGTGGCCATAATGATGCTCGTCGTCGGCAGGCGCATCCGACACCCGCACCACAAGCCAGGTGATGATGGTGGCGATCACGTCGACCGAGGAGTGCAGGGCTTCGGAGATCAGCGCGAGCGAGCCGATCGCAATGCCGACGGCGAATTTTGCCACCGCCATGGCCGCGCTGGCGAAGATCGAGATCGCGGCGACGTTGCTTTTGATGGAGGAGGTGCTGGTCATGGGCGGCGGTGTAGCAGGGGGGTGTTCAAGATTAAAGCCGGCAGGTGGAGGCGCAATTGCCATTCATTAGCAGGAGTGGGGTCGTTACGGAGTTGTTCCAATAAGAAAGGCCGCTTCGTTGGGCATTGCTTCGGACGCGCAACCTAATGTCACACCGGCGTAGGCGGGTGTATGCCGCGGCTCATCGATTCAATCACTGATGCCTTTGGATACCGGGTGGCCTGGTGCTGGTGCGCAAATTGGACACAAGGCCGGGCGATGACGACCGAGCCTGCGTCTGCACTCGCACGGCGTACCAAACGCATTGCAGCACAGCGTCCGCGCCGTCTGGACACGCACCCCCGGCATTGGCCAAAATCGTCGGCAAAAGCGCAACTCAGCGGAGGCGACGATGATCATCGATTCTCAGGTCCATGCCTACGAGGCGAACACTCCAAAGCGGCCGTGGCACATGGTGCCTAATTGGCCGGATCACGTCACCGGCGACGAGATGGTCGCGGCGATGGACAAAGTGGGCGTCGACGGCGCGATCTTCATTTCCGCGTTTTCGCTGTACCGCTACGATGCCAGCTATGCCGTGGAAGTGCAGCGGGCGCATCCGAACCGGCTCGCCATCGTCAAACCGCTCGATCCGGATGATCCCGGGGTG
>CADEDX010000080.1 GCA_902826195.1 uncultured Bradyrhizobium sp.
AGGCCGTCGCCGACCACCGGCGCGGGCACCGGGATGTCGCCGCCGTTCGCGGTCACAACCAACGGGGGCCTTTCCGCCCGCGGGGGGGTGGTTTGGGCACGGCGGGGGGGGCACTCCTCCCCCACCCCCCGGGGGGGGGCGCTGAAATGGCAATTTCCCCTCCCGGAGATTTCCCGTGCTAATGACCCAAAAAGCCGCGCGCGAAAAATGGTGCCCAGATGTGCGCATCGACAATAAAAATCGCCTGCACAATTCCCTGACCGACGGATTTCAGAACTCCGAAAAAATGTACCACTGCATCGTCGGCGACTGCATGGGCTGGCGCGAGTTTCACCTTTCGCATCTGAAGGGCGATGGTGCCGGCGTCCAGAGCCATGGCTATTGCGGCTATGCGGGGGAAGCCCGAACGCGAATAGCATCAAGCCCCGTCGATCAGTCCGGCGGGGACGTTCTCAATTCCTGCCTGCCCGGGACGTCAGGTATTGCGCGCCATCGATGACGTAAGGCGCGTGGCGGAAATCCCGGATGGTCGTGACCTTGCCGCCGGCCCACTCCAGCAGCACGAAATAGTTTGGTGTCCCATCGGGTGCGTTCGGATCGAATACCAGGATGCCGGGACGCCCCTCGACGAGGCCCGTTTCCAGTCGCCAGTCGTTGACCTGGGCGTAGTTGCCGAAATAGCTGGCCACTTCGGCCTTGCCGCGCATGCGGGTCCTGCTGACGAGGTCGAGCCGCACGTCATCCGAAATCATGGCACGGATTGCTTCGAAATCGCGCGCGTTGAAATGAGCGACATAGGCATCGAGGCGGGCGCGATCGGCATTGGATAATATGTCCTGTGGGGCGTCCTCCGGCTCGTTGGCGATTTCGCGCAACTGCGTGCGGCCGCGATGCAGCGCGGCCTTGGCCGCCGGCACGCTGCAATCCATCACCGCGCAGATCTCATTGAGCGAGCAGCCGAGCACGTCCATCAGGATCACGCTGGAGCGCTGCGCCACCGGCAACCGCATGAAGGTGCGCAAGGAAGTGGCGGCGACCTGACGGCTCTCCACGGCGTCGAGCGGGTCAATGATCATGTCCACCTCCGCTGGTCCTCGCAAGGCATCTTGCCGGTTGCGCCGGCGCAGGAAATCCAGTGCCGTGTTGTGCGCGATGCGGAACAGCCAGCCTTCAGGATTGCCGATACTGCCGGCGGAGGCTCGCGCCTCCACCGCCTTGGTCAGTGCGTCCTGCAGCACGTCCTCGCCGTCGATGACCGAGCCGACCATACGCGCGCAATATCGATGCAACTTCGGCCGAAGCGCAACCAGCAGGCGTTCGATGTCAACGGTGGCGTTCAGTTCGGGCACTCATTTCCTCTCCGGCAGGCCGATTCATTTTTCGCCCAGCATACGATAGTTGCCGACGACGGTGGCGCCTTTGGGCACCGGAGGTTCGACGCAGCGCTCGCGAATGCCGCTCTGAAAGGCGGCGAACGCCTTCAGCCTCGGCAACGGGCTGGCGCCGTCCTCGGTCATGGTCTCGACGACATGGATAAAAGTGTCGTCCTCCAGCCGCAGCGACATGTAGCGGAGGCCTTCCGGTTGCGCGGCATTCAGCTCTGCAAACACCGCCGCGACCAGTTCGGCATTCGTGTCGGCCATATCAGGCTTGGTCCTGTATCGTATCAAGGTCCGCTTCATTGCGCTCTCCTCGTTGGCACTGCAAAGGCAGTGCATTTCGATCCCAAGGACGTCCGGGATCGGCCAAAGGATGCGGCATGGTGAAGAAATACTTCGTCCCCGCAAGACAGCAACGACGGATGATACGCTTTCGCTATCGACCGATTGACAAACGCGCCTTGGACCGGGGGCGCAAATGACTACATAGTCCAGTGAGTTTTGAGTGATCCAGAACCGGAATTCATGATATGTCGACAGCGCCGAAACAGCCCCATCACGTGGTCATCGTGGGCGCCGGTTTCGGCGGGCTTGAAACGGCCTTCGGCCTCGCCGGCGCGCCGGTCAGGATCACGCTGATCGACCGCCGCAACCATCATCTGTTCCAGCCGCTGCTGTACCAGGTCGCGACAGCGTCGCTGGCGACGTCTGAGATCGCCTGGCCGATCCGCCATCTACTGCGCGAGCGCAAGGAAGTGACGACGCTGTTCGCCAATGTCGGCGGCGTCGACGCTGCAGGCAAGCGCGTGCTGCTCGAGGACGGCGAGACGATCAGCTACGACACGCTGGTACTCGCCACCGGCGCCCGCCACGCCTATTTCGGACATGACGAATGGGAGCCGTTCGCGCCCGGCCTGAAGACCCTGGAGGACGCCACCACGCTCCGCCGCCGCATCCTCGTCGCCTTCGAGCGCGCCGAGCGTGAGACCGATCCGGCGAAGCGCGCGGCGCTGCTCACCTTCGTCATCATCGGCGCCGGCCCGACCGGCGTCGAGATGGCCGGCACCATCGCCGATCTCGCCAAGGACACGCTGCCGCCGGAGTTTCGCAACATCGACACCGACAAGACCCGCGTCGTGCTGGTGGAGGCCGGCCCGCGCGTGCTGGCCGGCTTTCCCGAGGACCTTTCCGCCTATGCGCAGCGTTCGCTGGAGGAGATCGGCGTCGAAGTGGTGCTGGGGCAACCCGTCACCGAATGCGCCATCGATGGGGTTGTCTATGGCGGCAACAAGCTGGAGGCGCGGACCATCGTCTGGGCCGCCGGCGTGCGCGCCTCGCGCGCATCGGAATGGCTGAACGCCCCCGCCGACCGCGCCTATCGTTTGAAGGTCGAGCCTGATCTCACCGTGCCCGGCCACGCCGACATCTTCGCCATCGGCGATACCGTGACCATCGCCGGCCCCGACGGCAGTCCGGTGCCGGGCATCGCGCCGGCCGCCAAGCAGCAGGGACGCTACGTCGCGGCGCTGATCAAGGCGCGCCTGGAAGGCGGCACGCTGCCGCCGTTCCGCTACAAGCACGCAGGCAGCCTCGCGCAGATCGGCAAGCGGAAGGCCGTGATCGATTTCGGCTGGATGAAGCTGCGCGGCAATCTCGCCTGGTGGATCTGGGGCCTTGCCCACATCTACTTCCTGATCGGCCTGCGCAACCGCCTCAGCGTCGCACTGAGCTGGCTGTGGATACACGCCCGCAACCAGCGCGCCGCGCGGCTGATCACGCAGGGTTCGAGCAAGGTGACGGGGTAGCGGCTCGCCTCCGCGAGCCGGAGAGAAGCCGGCCGCGCGTTACTTCACCAGCGAGCAACCGCCATCCGCGATCGGGCGGAACGCCTGATCGGCCGGAATGGTCGAGATCAGCCTGTAGTAGTCGTACGGATATTTCGACTCGTCCGGCTTCTTCACCTCGAATAGGTACATCGGGTGAATGACGCGGCCGTCCTGTCGGATGGCGACGTCGCCGAACAGCTTGTCCTTGCCTTTGAACTTCTTCATCTGCGGCACGGCATCCCTGGCATGGTCGCTGCCGGTGGCCGCCACCGCGTTGAGATAGGCGAGCGTCGACGCATAGACGCCGGCCTGGTTGCCGCTCGGCATCTTGCCGTTCATGCCCGGCCGCGCCGCGAAGCGCTTGGCGAAGGCGCGGGTGTCGTCGTCCATGTCCCAATAGAAGGCTTCGAGCAGTTGCAGGCCTTGGGCTACCTTCAGCCCCATGCCGTGGACGTCGTTGACGAACAGCAGGAACGCCACCATGGTCTGGCCGCTCTGCTGGATGCCGAACTCGTTGGCCTGCTTGACGGCGTTGATGGTATCGCCGCCGGCATTGGCTAGGCCGATCACCTTGGCCTTCGAGTTCTGCGCCTGCAGCAGGAACGAAGCGAAATCCGAGGTGCCGAGCGGATGCTTGCTCGAACCTAAAATCCTGCCGCCATTTTTCCCGATGTAGCTGGTGGCTTCGGCCTCGATACCCTTGCCGAGCGCGTAATCCACCGTGACGAAGTACCAGTCCTTGCCGCCGCGCGCCATCATCGCCGCCGCCGTCGTGTTACCGGTCGCCCAGGCGTCGTTGACCCACTGGATCGTGTTCGGCGAACAGGCCTTTCCGGTGAGATCGGAGCTTGCGGTGGAAGATGCCAAAAAGGTCATCCGCGAATCCCGCAGCAGCGCATTGATGGAAAGACCGACAGCCGAATTCGGCACGTCGACGATGGCATCGACGCCTTCGACATCGAGCCATTTGCGGGCGATCGCCTGCCCGACGTCGGCCTTGTTCTGGTGATCGGCGTAGACGATCTCGACCTTGATGCCCTTGCCGCCGCCGTTGAAATCCTCCGCCGCCATCCGGGCGGCTTCCACCGACCCCATGCCGTTGGTGTCCTGAAATATTCCGGAGATGTCATTGAGCACGCCGACGCGGAGGACGTTGTCGGAAATTTCCGCGCGCGCTGCGTTGGCGCCAGCGAGCGACAGCGCACCGGATAGAGCCAGCGCCAGATGATTGCCAAAACACCTCATACCATTCTCCCCTTGGATTTTCTTTCGTGCTTGAAAGACCCGACGCGGCGTCAGGCCGATTTGATCGTCACCGGAAGGCTCTCCAGCCCGCGCAGCGTGTTGTTGTAGCGGCGCTTCACCGGGCCAGCGATCTCGATGCTCCCGACCTTGCGCGCCAGCGCTGCCAGCAAGGTCTCGCCTTCGAGGCGGGCGACGAGCTGACCGACACACATGTGGATGCCGGAACCATAGCCGACATGACCGCTGGTCCGCCGCGTGATGTCGTAGCTGTCAGAGTTGTCCCAGCGCCGTGGGTCGCGGTTGGCAGCGCCGAGGAACATCAGAACCTTCTCGCCCTCGCCGATGCGATGGCCGCCGATCTCGACCTCTCGCGTCGTGGTTCGGAAGAACGTCTGCACCGGGCTTTCGAACCGCACGGCCTCCTCGAACGCGTTGCGCGCCAGCGACAAATCCTGCCGCAGCCGCGCCAATTGTTCGGGATAGCGCGCCAGGCAGTAGACCGCAGCACCGATGCCGTTGACGGTCGTATCGAGCCCCGCAGACAGCAGCGAGCGCACCAAAAGCGGCGCCTCGGCCGCGGTGATATCGCCGGCATCGACGCGCGCATGGATGCAGGCGCCGAAACCGCCGGGCGCGAGGTTCTCGCGCTGGCACTGTTCGGCGACATAGGCCTGATGCGGCGCGGAGCGCTCGATCGCGTCCTGCCGCAGCTGGTTCGGCGGCCCGAACGCGTTGAAGACGACGCCCGCATAGGGCAGCAGATGCTCGCGCCCTTCCTGCTTCAGCCCGAGCGCATCGGGAAAGATCGCCAGCGGATAGGCTTCAGCCAGATCAGCGATGGCATCAAAGCTTTGCCGCTCCAGCAATTCGTCGACCTTGGCGGCGGCCGCCGCGGCGAAACGGTCGCGGACCTGCTTCAGCGCGGTCGGCGACAGCACCTGGCTCAGCACCGCGCGGGTGCGCGTGTGCTCCGGCGGATCGGCCTCGAGAATGAGGCTGGGCGGACGCCACGGTTTCTCCTTGGCAAAATCGCTCAGGCCGACGCCGCGACTCGAACAGAACGTCGCAGGATCGTTCAGTACCGCATGCACCTCGGCATAACGCGCGACGCCGTAGACCTTCCATGTGTCGAGATAGACCAGCGGCCCGGCCTCGCGCAGCCGCTCCTGACTCGGGTGCAGATCGTCAAAATATTCGATCGAGAACGGATCGAGCGAGAGATGCGGCACGGCCGCGACGTGGCCGGCACCTGAATCCATAGAAGTCATCGAGACCTTCCGAAGTTTGTCCTTGTAAAGTCCTGCCCCAAGTCCCTATTGCTCGCGCGCAATTCCGCAGCGATGATCGAGACATGAGCCAGAATCCCCTTAGCCGGAAACCGCGTCGGCCGCGTCCGGCGGAGCCCGCCCCCGCCGACGACGGCCCGTTGCTCGACCTCGAACGCTACGTTCCGGCATTCATCACATTCATTGCCAACAAGCTGTCGAACAGCGCGACGGTGTTTTATCAGCGCAATTTCGGCGTCAACGTCACGGAATGGCGGATCATGTCGCTGCTGGCGATCGAGCCCGGCATTCCGGCCTCGCGGATCTGCAGCGTGATCGGCTTCGACAAGGGACCGGTCAGCCGCAATCTTTCCGTGCTGCAGAAGCGCGGCCTGGTCGCGATCCGCACCGCACCCGACGACGGCCGTACCCACGCGATCTCGCTGACCCCGCGCGGGCGCGCCATCCACGACAAGGTGATCATGGCCGCACTCGAACGCGAGCGGAGGCTGTTGTCCTGCCTGAAGAAAGACGAGCGGGAGGTTCTGATCGACCTGCTGCGGCGGCTGCACGAAAATCTCGGCGCCGTGACGGGCCAGGGCAGCACCTGATCGCGCAACGCCGACGCTCTGTCCGGCCGGGCACGCGCCCGCATTCGGCTCCGATGAGCCGCTCCTCTCAAGCATCCGTTTTCTCCCGGCACGGCGAGGCAGTTCGACTGCTCTATCAGTAGGCCGTGCGATGACACAGAAGCTTCCACAAGTTAGTTGCTTTGGCAACAAATTTGTCGACGCGATCTTTTATCGAATTCGATCAATCGGTTGGTGCGAAAGTCGCCTTGCTTCGGACGCAGCGCAGCACGACTTGGCACGCTGCGTCCGGGACAAGCGTTAGCAGGCGATCCACTCGGCTGACGCATCATCATCGAGCGTTGCCGCAGCCTGCGCACGGCGTGTCAGCACTGCGCGCTGGTTGATGTAGCCCTTGTCGGTGATCTCACCGCCATCGACAGACGCGGGCTCGGCCAGCAACAGCGCCCGCGTGGCGTGACCGGATGATTGGCCGCTATGCGCCTTCAGTTTCGCAAGACCGGCCGCGATCGCGCTGCGAACCGTGTCGTGGCCGATCACATCTTTCATGTCGGCGCTCTCGGGCAGGCCCGCAAGCGCCCGGCACGCCGCAATGTTCGGAAACACCAGGAAGCGCACTTCGTCACCGCCATGGCCCGTGACCACGATGTCCTGCGCCAGCGGCGCCAGCGCGGCAATGCCGGCTACACGCAAGGTGCCGACGTTGACCCAGGTCCCTGAATTGAGCTTGAAGTCTTCTGCGACGCGGCCGTCGAAGAACAGGCCGAGTTCGGGACGGGCCGGATCGGCGAAGGTCACGGCATCGCCGATGAGATAGAAGCCCTCGCTGTCGAACGCCTGCGCGGTCAGCTCTGGCGCCTTCCAGTAGCCCGGCGTGACGTTGGGACCGCGCACGCGCACCTCCAGCTTGTCGCCCGACGGCACCAGCTTCAATTCGGTACCCGGTATCGGCACGCCTATATTGCCGGAGCGTTTTGCCTGGAAATGGCAGTCAGTCGCCAGCGGCGAGGTTTCGGTCGAGCCCCAGGCCGAGACCATCGGCATCGCGCGGCCGACGGTCTTGACCGAAAGTTCTTCCAGCGCATCCCAGAGATTCTGTGGCAGCGCCGCGCCGGCATAGAAGGCGAATTTCACTTCGCTGAAGAATTTTCTCCGTAACTCCTCCTCGCCTCGCAGTGCTGCGATCAGCATGTCGAAGCCGCGCGGCACGTTGAAATAGACCGTCGGTCTCACGCTGCGCAGGTTAGCGAGCGAGGTCGCGAACAGCCCCGGCGCCGGCTTGCCGCCGTCGACATGGAGCGTGCCGCCATTGCGCAGCACCAGATTGAAATTGTGGTTGGCGCCGAACGTGTGGCTCCACGGCAGCCAGTCGAGGATGACGAGATCGTCGCCGATGTTGGGGAGGAACGTCCAGGTCTGCGCCTTGGCCTGCTGGCTCGACGTCAGCATGCGCTGGGTGTTGATCACGGCTTTCGGCGTACCGGTCGAGCCCGAGGTGAACAGGAATTTTGCCATCGTATCCGGCGTGATCGCGGCAAAGGCTTTTTCGACATCAGCCGTTTCCGGCGTGGCCGCGACGCTGCGAAACGAGACGGCCTCGGCATCGCCGCTGACAATGATCGCCGAATGCAGCGGCTGGATCGCCGCCAGCGCTGCGGCAAACGGCCTTATGGCGGAAACGTAGATGGCGCCCGGCCGCAACAGCGCGACCATGCTCTTGAGCTTGTCGAAGTCCTTGGACATCAGCGAATAGGCCGGCGAGATCGCCGCCGAGGGCACGCCGACATGTTGGGCCGCGAGCGCGAACAGCGCATGCTCGACGCTGTTGTCGGACAGGATCACCAGCGGACGTTCCGCGCTCAGGCCTTGCGCGAGAATCCACGCGGCAGCCGAGCGCACCTGCTTTAGTGCATCCTTGTACGTCACCGTCGACCACGGCGCGTCGGTGTTGGCGCGATCGGCGAGGAAGATGCGGTCGGGCGCCTGCCGCGCCCAATGCTCCAGCCAATCGCCGATACAGCGCGCGCTCTCGCGCAATGGCGTCGTCGATTTCAGGATGATGCAGCCGTCGGCCCGGCGGTCGGCCGTGATCGCAGGCGTCGCAAACAAGGTTTTAGATCGGTCGCGGCCCAGGGCTGCGGCTGGTGTCATCGGTTTCCTCCGCTGCCTCTTGTCACGTTTATCGGGCAGACAGTTTGCTCTACGCGAGATCAGCTCAGCCCGGCAACGGGCCATCGCACGCCAGGATGCCGTTGCTGCATCGATAACGGACCGCCTATTTTTTATGCAATCGTGACGCCGCCGAACCGACCGACTGGCCGCGCTTTGAGCAGCAGGCTCACTAAACATCTGAAATAATGCCGAAAGTCAGTCCATTCGTTTGCGCGCTTCGTGTACACAATGGCACATCGCTTGCTACGTCCCCGGTATCACTTTGCTCGCTGGAGTTTTGCTCGCCATGGGGTCTGACGCGCCCGAAACCGTTGCCGCCATCGTCGCCGCGCACCGCGCCGGCACCATGACCCCGGCGCGAACCATCGCCCGCTCCTATCAGCGCATCCGCGACCACAACGACCCGGCCGTGTTCATCAGTTTGCGCGACGAGCAGGCGGCGCTGGCGGAGGCCGAAGCGCTGGCCTCCAAGGATGCCACGGCGCTTCCGTTGTACGGCGTGCCGGTCGCGGTGAAGGACAATATCGATGCACTGGGCCTGGCGACCACGGCGGCCTGCCCTGCGTTCTCCTATTCGCCGGCGCAGGATTCGACCGCGGTCGCAAAGCTGCGCGCGGCTGGCGCCATCATCATCGGCAAGACCAATCTCGACCAGTTCGCGACCGGCCTGGTTGGCGTCCGCTCGCCCTACGGCATTCCCGTCAATCCGGTCCGCGCCGATCTCGTTCCAGGCGGATCGAGTTCGGGGTCGGCGGTCGCGGTTTCCGCCGGTCTCGTGCCGCTCGCGCTCGGCACCGACACCGCAGGAAGCGGCCGCGTGCCGGCGATGCTCAACAACATCGTCGGGCTGAAGCCGAGCCTCGGACTGATCTCGAATGCCGGGCTGGTGCCGGCCTGCCGGACGCTGGATTGCATTTCGGTGTTCTCGCTGACTGTCGACGACGCGATGACCGCGCTGGCGGCCATGGCAGGGCCAGACGGCGCCGATCCGTTTTCGCGCGACCGGCCGCTGGGCGCATTGTCCGCGCTCCCCGAAAAACTTCGGCTCGGCGTGCCGCGCAACGGCCAGTTGATCTTCTTCGGCGACCGCGCGGCGGAGAAGGAATATGGCGACGCGCTTAAGCGATGGACATCGCTCGGCGCCACGCTGGTGGAATTCGATCTGGAGCCGTTTTACGAGACCGCGCGGCTGCTCTATGAGGGCCCATGGGTCGCCGAGCGCTATCTCGTGATTCGCGACCTGCTCGCCTCGTCACCGGATTCGATCCATCCCGTGACGCGCGAGATTACGGCACCCGGTTCGCGGCTGACCGCGGCCGACACGTTTGCTTCGCTTTATCGGCTGCAGGCGCTGCGCCGCACTGCAGAGCGCGCTTTCACCCATTTCGATGCAATGGTGCTGCCAACCGCGCCGACCGCCTATTCCACCGCGCAGGTGCTCGCCAATCCGATCGAACTCAACTCCAGGCTCGGCACCTACACCAATTTTGTGAACCTGCTCGATCTATGCGGTCTGGCGCTGCCCGCCGCGATGCACGCCGACGGCATTCCGTTCGGCATCACGCTGCTGGCGCCGGCGGGCCGGGACGCAGCGCTCGCCAGCATCGGCCGGGTGTTTCATGCCGATACCAAGCTGAAAATGGGAGCCAAGGGTTTGGTGCAGCCGCCGCTTGCGCCGTTGCCGGTAACGGCAGGCAGCGACGAGATCACCCTCGCCGTGGTCGGCGCGCATCTCTCCGGCATGGCGCTCAACGGCGAACTGCAGGCGCTCGGCGCACGCCTGATCGAGGCGACCATGACCGCGCCGGACTACAAGCTCTATGCGCTCGACACCACGCCATCAAAGCCCGGCATGCTGCGCGTCGCTGGCGGCGCGGGGAGTTCGATCAAGCTGGAATTGTGGGCGCTGTCGGCGGCAGCCTTCGGCAAATTCGTCGCAGCGATTCCGCCGCCGCTCGGGATCGGCACGGTGCGACTCGCAGACGGACGAGGCGTGAAAGGATTTGTGGTCGAGCCGGTGGCGGTCGAAGGCGCCCGCGATATTTCGTCGTTCGGCGGCTGGCGGGCGTATGTGGCCGAGAAGGTTTAGGCCGTCATTCCGGGGCGCGCGAAGCGCGAACCCGAAATCCAAGCCTCCACAAAACAGGTCTGAGCTTTGTAGGCAGTACCATTCGCGTGGAGAGTTGGATTCCGGGTTCGCCGCGTTGCGGCGCCCCGGAATGACGGGGGCGACGATGCACTCCTACACCGACACCGCGTAAAGCTCGTACTCCCCGCGCACCAGTTCGATATGCGCGCGCATCGCCGCCGCAGCCCCGTTCTTGTCGCCGCGCATGATTGCCACTACGACGCGGTCGTGCTCGGCGTGCGATTTCGCCAGCCGTCCCAAATTGCGGAACTGGGCGCGGCGGAACGGCTGCACCCGCACCCGCGTCGCCAGCGTCATCTCGGCGATGTAGCCGTTCTGCGAGCCGGCATAGATCGCGTTGTGAAAGCGCTCGTTGACCTCGTGAAAGCGCTCGGGATTGCCGGCGTGGCTCAGCACGCGCAACTCCTCGTGGATCGCTTCGAGCTTCTGCCGGTCCGCCGGCGCCATCCGCTCAGCGGCAAACCACGCGCACAGCGCTTCGAGCTCGGCCATCGCCTCGAACATTTCCTTCAGCCGGTCAGGCGAAGGCTGCGCCACGACCGCACCGCGGTGCGCACGGGCTTCGACCAGGCCGCTCGCCACCAACTGGCGCAGCGCTTCGCGGACCGGCGTGCGCGACACCGAGAAACGCCGCGCGATCTCAGTCTCGTCGAGCGCCGATCCCGGCGGCAGCACGCCGCGCACGATCTCGTCGGCGAGTTGAAGGCGCAGCTCTTCCGCCCGCGTGACCTTGTCGCGCAGTGGCGACGGCCGGTCGACGCGGCGGACGATGGTTTGCGGCAGATCTTCCAGACTCATGCCTTCGGCTCATCGATGACGCTGACATGGGCAGCGACGATCTTCCAGCCTTCCGGGAATCGCACCCAGGTCTGCATCTGGCGCCCGACCCTGCCCGGCATGTTGTCGCGATAGAACAGCGTCGAGGCCACGGCGGTATCCCGACCATAGGTCGTGATCACGGTCTTGTCGGTCTGCCGCATCAGCCCGACCGGCGAACGCGCGGCGCGAAAACCCTTGATCGCCTCGTAGCCGTAGAGGTTTTCGCCGATGCCGTAACGCAGCGTTCGAGGGTTGTCGCGAAACAACTCGTCCAGCACCGCGACGTCGTTCGATACCAGCGCCTTCTCGTAACGCGCGAACTGCGCGGTCACCTCGGCCAGCACGTCCGGCAGATCGATCTCCATCATTACAATCCTCTCGGAGCCGGGGCAGCGGCAGCGCCCATTTTTTCCAGCGCGTGAGCCACGCGCAGCGCGATATCCTCCCGCCACGGTGCGGCGATGATCTGCACGCCGATCGGCATCGGCTCCAGCGGCACCGGGACTGCGACCACGGGCAGGCCGATGAACGAAATCGGCTGGGTGTGGATACCGATATTGGCGCGCACCGGCAGTTCGACGCCGTCGAGCACGAAATTCACCTGTCCGATCTTTGGCGCGACACAAGGCGTGGCCGGTGCGATGATCACGTCGACCGACTTGAACAGCTCCAGCACCTTGGCACGATACCAGCGGCGGAATTTCTGCGCCCGGTCGACCAGGGGCGCCGGGACCATGGCGCCGGCGATCAGCCGATCGCGCACCGCCGGATCGAAATCGTTCGGGCGCTTGCGAAGGCGATCGAGATGCAGCGAGGCACCTTCGGTGGTGGAGATGACGTAGGCCGCGGCGCGAGCGCGGGCGGCTTCGGGAATTTCAATCGTCTGCGTGGCATCGAGAGCCTTTGCGATGCGCGCTACGGCCTCGACTGCCTCAGGGAACACGTTCTTCTGAAAATATCCGCCCGCAATCGCAATGCGCAAACCTGCAATGCCCTGCGTCAGCAGCGGCGTGACCGGTTCGACCGGACGCGTCGCGCACGCCGCATCGTCGGCGTCCGGCCCCTGCATCGCATCGTAAGCGAGTGCGAGATCGTCGACGTTGCGCGCGAACGGGCCGAGATGATCGAAGCTTGCAACGAAGGGGAACGAGCGCGCCCGTGACAGCCGGCCGTAAGTCGGCTTCAGGCCGAAGATGCCGCAGAACGACGACGGCACCCGGATCGAACCGTTGGTGTCGGACCCCAGCGCGATCGGCACCAGCGCGCCACCGACCGCGCTGCCCGATCCGCCGGACGAACCGCCGGTCATCCGGGTCGGGTCTTGCGGATTGCGCGACGGGCCGTCATGCACGTTCTCGCCGGTGAAATCGTAGGCGTACTCGCCCATGTTGAGCGCGCCGACCAACACGGCGCCGGCGGCCTCCATGCGCTCGATCAGCGTCGCGTCGCGCGATGACGGCGCGAGGTCGCGGTTGATCTTCGAGCCGGCGCGGGTGGAGAGGCCTTTCACGTCGAACAGGTTCTTCACGGCGAACGGCACGCCGGCCAGCGGGCCGACTTTCTCGCCCGCCGCGATTTTGGCGTCGATCGCCCTGGCCGTGGCGCGGGCGCGATCCGCGGTGATGTCAGTGAAGGAATTTAGCACGCCATCATGGACAGCGATCCGCGCCAGTGCGGCTTCGGTCGCATCGAGCGCGGAGAGTTTGCGGTCGGTTATCGCCTGCGCGATTTGCTGGGCCGACATCCCATCGGTGTTTACGCTCATGGCGATCAGGCCGAATAGATGCTGGCGGGCTCGGTTTCATCCGGCAGCGGGAATTCATCGACCAACCGCGCCAGCCTCAGCGACACTTCGAGATTCGCGCGCACCGCGGGCCGCCAGGCTTCCTCGACCGGCAGGGCCAGCGCTTTGGATACGGCATCGATGTAATCGTCCAGGGGTTCGGCAGCCATGTCACTCCCACTCACACTTCAATGAACCGGCAGCGGCGGATGCGGGATCGCCGTCAGCAATTCCTTGGTATAGGCGTCCTGGGGATCGCCGAGCACCTGTTCGGATGAACCCTGCTCGACGATGCGTCCTGACCGCATCACGATGACCCGATCGCACAGCAAGCGTACCACATTCAGATCGTGCGACACGAACAAATAGCTCATACCCATCGACGCCTTGAGGTCCTGCAGCAGATTGAGCACGACCGCCTGCACCGAGACATCCAGAGCCGCGGTCGGCTCGTCCAGGATGACGAGCTTTGGATGCAGCGCGATGGCGCGCGCGATGCCGACGCGGGCCTTCTGGCCGCCGGATAATTGATGCGGGAAACGATCGAGCAGGTTGATAGGCAGGCCGACGAGGCCGGCGAGTTCCTCGCAGCGGGCGCGCAGCGCGTCGCGACCCTTTATAGCGCCGAGTTGCATGATCGGATCGGCGATGGCGCGCGCGGCGGTGAAGCGCGGGTTGAGGCTGTCGGTCGGATCCTGAAACACCATCTGGATGCTCTTGCGCAGCGGCAGCCGGGCAAAGGCGTTCGGCATGATGGCGCCGATCTCGTCGCCGTCGAACACGATGCGGCCGGAAGTCTGGTCCAAGAGCCGCATCACCATCATCGACGTCGTCGACTTGCCGCAGCCGGACTCGCCGACCAGGCCGACGCTCTCGCCGTGGCCGACCGTGAAGCTGATGCCGTCGACCGCGCGGAAGATTTCGGCTTCAACCGGCGGCTTGCGGGAGAACAGCTTTGACAGCACGGCGGTGGCGCCCTGGCGGGGATATTCCTTGACCAGCTTTTCGACGGAGAGGAGGGGTTTTGCACTATCGTCACCCCCGGGCTTGACCCGGGGGTCCATCGCTTTGGAAGATTCTTGCGAAGAGGGATGGATGGCCGGGTCAAGCCCGGCCATGACGGAAGTGCCCTCCTCCTCCGGCAACAGGTCGCGTAATGACACACCGAGCCGCGGCGTCGCGCGCATCAGCTTTTTGGTATAGGCGTGCTCGGGGTTGGCAAAGATATCGGCCGACTTCGCGGTCTCCACGACCCGGCCCTTCTCCATCACGACGACGCGGTCGCAATAGGCGGCGGCCAATCCCAGATCGTGCGTGATCAGGATCGTCGACATGTTCCGGCGCTTGGTCAATTCAACGATCAGGTCCATCACCGCCTTCTGCGTGGTGACGTCGAGGCCGGTGGTGGGCTCGTCGGCGATCAGGAGCTGCGGATTGCAGGCCAGCGCCAGCGCGATGACGACGCGCTGGCACATGCCGCCCGACAGTTCGAACGGATAGGCGTGGTACCGTTCGCGCGGGCGCGCGATCTTGACCTGCTCCAGCGCCTCGATCGCCTTTTCGCCGCGGTCATTGGAGGAGCTCTGCACATGCTGGCGCAGAACATCCTCGATCTGGTCGCCGACTTTGCGGATCGGGTTGAGCGCGGCACGCGGGTTCTGAAAAATCATCGAGATTTCGCGGCCGCGCAGATCGCGCATCTGGTTCTCGCTGGCGGTCTTGACGTCAATGCCGGAAAACATCACCGAGCCGTCGGCGATCCTGCCGGCGCGATCGAGGATGCGCATCACGGCGTAGGATGTCACCGACTTGCCGGAGCCGGACTCACCGACGATGCCGAGCGTCTCGCCCTTGGCGACGGAGATGTTGACGTGCTGCACGGCCTTGACGATGCCGCGCCGGGTGGAGAATTCGACGGTGAGGTCGTGGACGTCGAGCAGCGGCTGCGCGGTCATGATGGCCTCCGCAACAAAAACATCGAAAACAACCCCATGCACAGTAGGGATGTCACTAATTTTGTTGCGATTTCAAAACCGCCGGAACGGGCCATGCCTGAAGTCGCCATCACGTCCTCCGCTGCGGGTCGACGATGTCACGCAGGCCGTCGCCGAGCAGGTTGAAGCAGAACACCGCGATCATCAGCGCCAGCCCCGGGAACAGCGCGATCCACCATTCGCCCGAGACCATGAAACCCGCCCCCTCCGCGACCATGATGCCCCACTCCGCCGTCGGCGGACGCACGCCGAGCCCGATGAAGGACAGTCCGGCGGCATTCAGGATCGCGTAGCCCATGGTGAGCGACATCTGCACGATCATGATTGGCATGATGTTCGGCAGGATGTGCACCAGCAGGATCCGGAACTCGCCATTGCCCGACAGCCGCGCGGCCTGCACGAAGCCGGCGTTGCGGCGCACATTGGCTTCAGCCCGCGCCACGCGGGCGTAGAGCGGGAAGTTGACGATCGCGGTGGCGATGATGATGTTCTGCACGGTGTTGCCGAGCGCGGCCACGATGCCCATCGCCAGCACGAACAGCGGAAACGCCATGATGGTGTCGGCGACGCGCCCGACGATGCGGTCGGTCCAGCCGCCGAAATAGCCGGCGGCGATGCCGGCCAGTCCGCCCATCAGGAATACAAGCGCGACCGAGGCGACGGCGATGAACGTATCTAGACGCGTCGCGACCACGACGCGGCTGAAGATGTCGCGGCCCAGCTGGTCGGTGCCGAACCAGTGCGCCGCCGACGGCGGCTTCAATGCCGATGCGGTATCGCTGGCGAGCGGATCGTAGGGCACGATCCAGGGACCGAAGATCGCGGCGAACAGGATCACAACCAATAGCCCGAAAGCAAAGGCGGTGACGCGGTTCTCGCCAAGCACATACCGAGTATGTTCAAAGATCGCGGCCAATCCAGAGGTCCGCGCGGGTCCGGCAGGTTCAACGGCAGGCAACACAGCACTCATGTTTCAACCTCACCCTTCCAGCCGCACGCGCGGATCGATGACGCCGTAGAGAATGTCGATGACCAGATTGAGCAGCACGTACATGACCGCCATGGTCAGCACAAAACCCTGCACCGGCGCGAAGTCCGACGAGATCAGCGCCTCCACGGCATAAGAGCCGATGCCGGGCCAGGCGAACACTTTTTCGACCAACACGTTGGCGCCAAGCAGGAACGAGAACACCATGCTGAGCGTGGTGATGACCGGCAGCATGGCGTTCCTAAACGCATAGGTGACGATCACGGTGGCAGGCGAAAGCCCGCTCGCGCGCGCGGTGCGGACAAACTCGGACGCCAGCACCGCCAGCATCGAGGCCCGCGTCATGCGCGCGATCGGCGCCAGCGAGAAGATCGCCAGCGTCGTTGCCGGCAGGATGAGCTGGCTGAGCGCCGAACGAAACGCCTCGAAATCGCGCGCGATCAGCGTGTCGATCAGATAGAAGCCGGTAATCGTCGGCGGCGCGCCGTAGACCAGCACCAGCCCGGTAAAGAACACCGGCAACGACACGCCCGCGGTCGTCGTGATGCGACAGAGATGATCGATCCACGAACCGGGGCGGGTGGCGGCAAGCACGCCCAGCGGAATGGCGATGATAACCGACACAAACAGGCCCAGCAGCGTCAGCTCGGCCGATGCCGGCAGGCGGTTGCGGATTTCGGCGGCGACCGGCTGTCCCGTGGTCAGCGAATTGCCGAAATCGCCATGCGCGAGATCGTTGGTGTAGCGGAAGAACTGCTCGATCAGCGGCTTGTCGAGCCCGAGCTTCTTGCGGATCTGCTCGACGGCCTCCTTGGTCGCGGCGGGTCCTGCGAAATACGCCGCCGGATCGCCCGGCAGCGCACGCGTCAGCAGGAACGTGACGATCACGACCCCGATCAGCGACGGGATCGCAAACAGCAGCCGCTTGCCGATCATGGTCAGCAT
>CADEDX010000081.1:0-3609 GCA_902826195.1 uncultured Bradyrhizobium sp.
GGACCGGCCTGGTCTGGCACTGATCGCGGCCGTCCGCGCCGGCTCGGCCTCGTTGACGCCCGCCCGCGCGGTGCCGCCGACGGCAACGCCGTCGTCGGGTTATGATGCCCGGCTGCAGGAGCAGCGGGCGGCGTCGCGCGCCATCGATGCTCCGGCCGCCAAGCCGCGCCGTGTCAAGAAGCCGCGGACGCACTGAAGCTTAGGCGGTCTCTCGTCGTCCCTGCGCCCCGTGCGCAATTGCGCACTAGGCAGGGTCGACCGAAGGGCTAGCTCTTCTTCTGCCTGGCCTGCGCCTGCTGTTGCGGCTGTTGCGGGTTGAACAGCCGCTTCAGTTCGTTGACCTTCTCGGAAAGCCGCGGCCATTCACACGAGAACTGGTCCCTGGCGCATTGCGCCGCCCTGAGGCGCGCCGCCTGTTTGACCGGACTCGCTATCGGAATCGGTACCTTTTCGATTTCCACCGGCGAAGCGGGCGGTTCGCTGCGGAGCGAGACCTGCTGCCATTCCTGCGATCGTGGCGGCTCCGGCTGCTGCTGCTTGGCGGCCAACGCCGCGGCGGCATGGTTGCGACGCTCACGCTCGAGATAGGCGGTATATTGCTCGTCGATCTTCTTCTGCTCTTCCGGCGTCGGATTGGGACCTGCGATGTCGAAGGTGCGGTCCTGCATGAAGTCGTAATAGGTGTAGCCGCCACCGGGCTTGCGGCGGCCGGCGAACTTCGCATTGCACTCGGCGAGCTTGGTCGTCTTTTCTTCCTTGGTCGCGGCCTTCTCGGCCACATCGGCGCAGGATTCGAAATCGACAGGCGTGCTGCGCCACCATTGCGCGTCGCAGCGCACCGGAGCCAGCACGATCAGGCCGCCGATGGTGGCAACAGCAAACGAGGAAGCACGTGAGGCGATCACGGACGGTACTCTCCAGTCCAATTCTCAGGATTTATGAAGCGATTTGACCAAATCGCATCATGAATCCAATCATTGTTCGAGCATGGTCTCCGCGCAAACCCGTTCCGTGTTTGTCGCGGGGGAGAACCGGTTTCGATTTTTCCGGATCATGCCCTTGGGAAACCTTGATCGAGTCGATTGTCATCATTTTGGCAGCGCTGTCACCCCGAAATTGCACGATTTTCCCGCTGTCATCATGACCGGACCCTGACCATGTGACCGATGGAACACAGCGTCATGTCGTTGAAATTTATCTAGTAAATTCAACGGTAAATTTCGCTATGCGCGCGATGTTGGAGTGATTCGTGGCGCGCCCTTTCAGCGCGGGCGGATAAGCGCGCCACATTGTGGCAAGATTCAGTCAGCCTGCGCGCGCGGGCCAGCGTGTGCGACGCGGTTTCGCCGAACGTCGCGCGATAGAGTCGTGCGAATTCGCCCATGTGATGGAAGCCGTTGGCGCGCGCGCCCGACGAAACGGTGGTGGTGTCCGATCCCTTCACGAGCTGGGCGCGCGCCGACCACAGCTGCTGAGACGCAGATAGCGATGCAGGCTCATGCCGCGAACCGCCGCCACGGCGGTGCCCAGTGTCCGCACCGAGACGCCGCATTGTTCGGCGAGGTCGGTGCTGTAGATCGCAGACGCGGCATGGAACGCGACATAGTCGTCGATCATGCGAACGAGGCGGCAATAGCTCCGGCTAGCCATGCGGCCCACCACCTCCGGCGTCCGGCTGTGGCGGAACATCTCTTCGATGGCGAGCAGCAATCGTTCCTGGAGCGCCAGCGCCGGGCCGGTCTCCTGCAGCAAATCGGGTCTGGCGGACGCCGTCTGCAAGATCTCCGCGGTCACCGATCTGACGGCTGCCAGCGTGGCGGCGTCCACCAGGAACGGGCAGAGCGCGTCCGGCGTGTCGAACCATTCCCGGTCCTTGAGGCCGGCGCCGAGCGTGACGATGGCGTGCAGCGAACGGCGCGGCTCGACGAATTGCAGATCCACATTGCCGCGCAGGCCGATGAAGGCCGGGCGCTCCGCGGACATGCCGTTGACGGAAACCTCATAATTGTCCTCGAGCTGGAAGATGACGAGGCCGTGCGCCGCGCGGTAGCTGACGTCGACGATGCGCGGAAACGAGGTCAGCACCGTGATCTGGCAGAACGGCAGCTGCACCATCGCGCGCGCGGTATGGAAATTCGTCAGATTCAGCGTGACGCTGCGCGCCTCGGCGGCAAACTCGACCGGCCGGAAGGCGTCGATGTCGGAAAACTGGACGATCGACAGGGCCGGGGAGGGAGAAAGGTATGAAATTGCATTTGAGATAACCGGCGGGCGCGAATCTTCGATACCAACCTCGGACCGGCGTGGTTAAGAGGCTATTAAGAAGTGTGGCCAAAGCCGCGATTTCATGCCGCACCCGCTCCGCGCGAGCGGTGGGTTTCCTCCTCCGCAAGGGGGAACGTGATTGGCGGCTCGGGCGCTGCCAGGGTTCTTGAGCGCCGCGCGACCCATCCAAATACCTTATATCTGCTCAAGCGGAATGCTAATTGTTCTGCCGTCATCAAAACCATCATGTGGCGGCAAATCCGGACCGAGTGCCGGGCCGCAGGGAGAACTGTCCTGATGAATATCACCACGGCGATGACCAGCGTGCCGAAGCCCGCGCCGGACCTGATCGAGGCGTTCCGGGGCTTGCCGACCTCCGTGATCAGCGACAACCTGGCGCGGCTGCCGGGTGCGGTCGGCCTGCGGCCGTTCCATCGCGGCAGCAAGCTGGTGGGGGTCGCCTTCACCGTGCGGACCCGGCCGGGCGACAATCTGGCGATTCACAAGGCGCTGGAACTGGTCGGGCCCGGTGACGTGATCGTGGTCGATGGCGGCGGCGACGAGACGCGGGCGCTGGTCGGTGAGATCATGAAGACCATCGCCGAATATCGCGGCGCCGCCGGCTACGTGATCGACGGCGCCATCCGCGACGTCGCGTCATTCGCGGCGTCCGACTTTCCCTGCTTTGCCCGCAGCGCGATCCATCGCGGTCCCTACAAGAGCGGACCCGGCGAAATCAACGTGCCGGTATCGATCGGCGGCTCGGTGATCTCGCCCGGCGACATCGTGGTCGGCGACGAAGACGGCGTGGTGTCGTTCCCCGCCGCCCCCGCCGCCACCTTGCTGGAAGCCGTGCGCGCCCAGATCGCGCGCGAGGAGCAGACCATCATCTCGATACGCGAAGGCCGCTATCAGGGCAGCTACGGCAAGTCCTGACGGATGAGCCTTGATCGACGCGCGAAGACGCCTGAAGGAGGAAACGATGAGTCAGAAGGATGAATTTCACAATCTCGACAACGAGGCCGACGGGCTGTTTCGCGAACTGGCGTCCGGGGTCACGACCCGCATCTTCTCCGGCGAGCAGGCGATGCTGTCGGTGGTGACGCTGGCGCCGCATGCGCAGGGCACGCTGCACCACCACCCCGAGGAACAATGGGGCGTGCTGCTCGACGGCTCGGCGATCCGCGTTCAGGGCGGCGAGGAGATCGCGGTCAAGAAGGGCGACTTCTGGCGCACGCCGGGTCATGTGCCGCACACGATGCGGGCTGGACCGGACGGGGCGCGCGTGCTTGACATCTTCAGCCCGCCGCGGCCCGAATACAAAAAGGCCGGGTCCGGCTTCGG
>CADEDX010000081.1:3709-10218 GCA_902826195.1 uncultured Bradyrhizobium sp.
TGCTGGCGGCGTCCGCCGCGTTCGCGGTGACGCCGGCGCTGGCGCAGCCGGCCAAGAACATGACGCTGGTGGTGCCGTTCCCGCCGGGCGGCTCCACCGACGCGCTGGCGCGGCTGTTGCAGTCGCATCTGCAGACCAAGCTCGGCCGCACCGTGCTTGTGGAGAACAAGTCTGGCGCGGCCGGCTCGCTCGGCGCCGTGCAGGTCGCCAAGAGCGCGCCCGATGGCGCGACCTTCCTGGTGACTTTTGACTCGCACGCGGTGATCCCCTCGATTCTCGAAAAGCCGGGCGTCGATGTCGAGAAGGATCTAATGCCGGTGTTCCTGGTCGGCACCGCGCCTTATGTGGTCGCGGCGAACGGCGAACGGCCGTACAAGAATTTTGCCGACGTCATCGCGGCCTGCAAGGAAAAGCCCGGCGCGGTGAAGTACGCCTCCGTCGGTATCGGCACGCTCGGCCATCTGGCGATGACGGTGCTCGGCAAGAAGGCGGGCGTGGAGATCACGCATGTGCCCTATCGCGGCGGCGGCCCGGCGATGAACGACGTGCTCGGCGGCCATGTCGATCTGATCGTCGGATCGGCGGCGCTGATTACCGCGCAGCTCGGCACCGACAGGCTGCGTCCGATCCTGCAGATGGGGCGCGAGCGGATGGCCGCGCTCAAGGACACCCAGACCGCGATCGAGGCCGGCTTCCCCGACGTCGAGACGCTGGCCTGGTGGGGCATCTTCGCACCCAAGGACACGCCGCCGGACGTCATCGCCGGCATGGCGAAATCGGTGAAGGAGATTTTGAGCGAGCCGTCGGTCGCGGCCAGCCTGAAGGAGACGCAGCAGATGACCCTGCTGCTTGCCGATGCCAAGGATTTTTCGACATTCTTTGCCAAGCAGGTCAGCGTCTGGGGGCAGGTAGTGCGCGAGAACAACATCAAGGCGTAGCGGCGCTACGCAGCGTCGGACATGGCAAAGGGGCCGTCGGTGGACGGCTCCTTTTTTTTGCGTTCGAGCATCGACCGCATCTGAGGAACGTTCGAAGAACGCCTGCGTTGCCGCTTCAAGAAGGAGCGTCACCATGAGCCATCCGAAGACGGAACCGAGCGACAATACAAAGAAGGATCCTGACGAGTGGGTCTCGGGCGATGACCCGATGACCGGCGCCCAGGCGTCCTATCTGAAGACGCTGTGCGAGCAGGCGGGAACGCCCGAGGCTTATGACGACAACCTCACGAAGGCGGCAGCGTCGAAGATGATCGACGACATGCGCGAGAAAGCGAAAGTTGGATAGCCATGCCCGAAGAACCGATGATGACGGAAGCGCAGCGCGACGAGCTCAAGACGCTTTGCCAGAAAGCAGACGTGCCGGATAAATCCGGCGAGCTGCTCACCCAGGAAGGCGCCCAGCATTTTATCGACGATCTGAAGGAGCAACTGGTCGATCGCAAGTAATGTCGACTGCCGGCGGCCTGGGCGCGCAGCTAGCAACCTTATCGTTGCGCGCGTGTTGAATGAGCATGAGACAGTCTAGCCAGCAGGCCTCCAGCTCGTCCCCGCTCCCCGGCGCAGAGGTCGATACGAGCAAGCCCATCGAAACCACCGAGCAACTCCGCATGGCCATCGATCAGGGCCACGGCAAGGTCGACGCGACCGATCCCGCGGCTGCGCCGCTCGGAACTGACGATGAAGCGGGGGGATCTCCCAACACGGCAGCCCAGGTCCGACTGGCGGCAGCTCACGAGATTCGCCCGAACCACAAGCGGCAGCGGATGACGGGAATCGGTGACGCGTGGTGGATCATCGGTATATTTGTCTTCATCGGGTCGTCGATCATTGCTTCAGCGTTCTGGATGTAGCAGCCGTCATGAGCGATTTCGTCGACAAGCAAGGCGGAGCGTACGACCGCGTCACCGCAGCGGGGAATCCGCAGCCACATCAGGTTAGAGATAACGCGGCTCCTCATCAGAAGGCGCAATGGGGCGCGGACGTGCGGCCCGAACCACTTCCGGGACCGGAGGAGGGTGACGCCTTGCCAGAAGGTCTGCGCAAGCTCCGCATGCGTACGCTTACAGGGATACGGGGCGGGGCGAGAAGAAATAGCCGGCTAAGTAGCTCTGCGCGATTGCCTGAAACGTCAGCGGACTGATGCGATGATTGCCTTTCCGTCGTCGAGCCTTACCGGGTGCAAACGTCCCTCTGCCCACCCAATCAGAAAAACTCCGCTTCAGGACGTTCCGTCGCGGCAAGTCGCAGAGTGGGTTGACGCTCACTGCAGCTACTGGAAATACGCAGCCACATGCCGTATAAAGCTGCGTATCCGGTCCCGTAGCTCAGCCGGATAGAGCGACGGTTTCCTAAACCGTAGGTCGCATGTTCGAGTCATGCCGGGATCGCCAGCTCGTTCGGGTTCACAACGCGGGGTATTGCGCCGGCCCGAGCGCCGAGACGGCGTGTCAGATTCCGAATTCTGCCGTGGCCTTACTCGGACGAGGGCGATGAACCAGACAATTCAGTCGCATCGCATTCCGAGCGGGCGGCGCTGAGGATGAGCCTTCGCAGCCAGATGTGATCCGGCTCTGAGTGAACTCTTTCGTGCCACAGCATACGATATCCGAAGTTCGGAAGCTCCAGTGGCGGCCCCACCAGGCGAAGGCGGTTGTCGTCCGAAAAGTTTTCCGCGGCGCGGCGCGGAATGGTCAGAACGAGGTTCGAGCCCGCCGCGACAAGTGCGGCCGTGGCGAAGTAGGGAATCCGCACCGCGACATGTCGGCTATGGCGGAGTGTGGCGAGCGCCGTATCGACCGGGCCTGTTCGACCTCCGACAACCGTCACAAGGATGTGCGAAGCGGCAACATAATCATCGAGACGCAACCGGCCGTGTTGTGAACGGTCGAGAAGCGGGTGACCGGCGCGCACCAGGCAGGCGAAGGTCTCTCGAAAGAGGTCGCGTGTTCTCAGGCTGGGTGGAACCGGGTTGTCGCTATAGAGCGCCAGGTCGACATTGGTCTCGCCCAGATTTTTGAAAGTCTGTCCATCAACAGGAACGATCTCCACGCTGGCTTTGGGCGCGATGGAGAACATCAGGCCCGCAAGCCGTGGCAGAATAACCGTCGCCCCGTAGTCAGTCGTCGCGATGCGGAAAACGCGCTCGGTGCTGGCGGGATCAAAGGGATGCCTGTCGGCAAGAAGGTCGGTGACGCCAGCCAGCGCCTTTTGTACCGGTTCAAGGAGTGCGCTGCCCCTGATCGTCGGCCTCATGACCGCCCCCGATTTGACCAGCAGTGCGTCATCGAAGGTCTGGCGCAGTTTCGCGAGCGCCCTGCTTACGGCGGGCTGACTCATTCCACTTTGCTCCGCGGTCTTGGTGACACTCCGCGTTTCCAGGAGCGTTCTCAAGACGACGAGCAAGTTGAGGTCGACTCGAAACAAGTCGTCGTCTGCGGACATTCGGCCTGACGTTCTTAGCCGTCGGCGCGAGCGGCCGACGAGGTTATTCGAGCAGCGGATAACGTGTATCGGATGAGGTCACTTTCTGCAATTCCGGCGGTCGCCTAGCATTCAAACCCTGGGTGCGACGTCTCAAGATCCTCTTGCGGCGGCACGGAGATGAGAAGTGGATTTCCCTTTGAACAAACTGTTGATCACTCGGCGCACGGTGATGTTGGCCGCCGCCGTAACGGGAGTGGGCGGTGCGGCCAAGGCGCAAGCGCCAGCCGCCACGGGAAGAAACGCCGGCCACTATCGATTCCGCATCGGCGAGATTCAGGCCGCGGTACTGAGCGACGGGCTCCTGGCCGGGCCGCCGAAAGTCTATGCCAGTGATGCGCCCGAAATGGAGCTGCGCGAGGCGTTGATGTGCGCATTCCTGCCCACGGACACGATGACGCTCAATCTCAACACGCTGCTGATCGAGACCGGCGGGCGTCGCGTGCTGATCGAAGCCGGCGCCGGGCAGTCGATGGGTCCCAACGGCGGTCGACTGTTCGACAATCTCTCGGCGATCGGCCTGCGGCCAGACGATATCGACGTGGTGGTTGTTTCCCATACCCACCCGGACCATGTCGGCAACCTGCGCAGCGCCACTGGCGGGAAGGCTTTCCCGCGCGCGACCGTGTATGTGCCGGAAGCCGATTGGGACTTCTTCGTTCGCAATGATCCCGATCTTTCGTACATGCCGGTGAATGCGGAATTCCGGCGCCGGTTTGGCGAAGCCATCAAGCGAAGTGTCGAGCCGATCGCGGGCGATGTCGTGCTGTACCGGCCTGGATCGGAGATCGTTGCGGGTTTGACGACCCTGCCTGCATCCGGACACACACCGGGCATGGCGTCGTTCCTCGTGCATTCGGGATCAGACCAGCTCCTGCTAACGGCGGATCTGGCCTATCACCCGATCGTCAACGTCGACCGTCCTTGGCGGCCGGGCCCGGATCGCGACAAGGATGCCGCATTGCAATCGCGCCGGCGCATATTCGACCGTGCAGCGGCCGACAAGCTTCTGGTTTTGGGTTTCCATTACCCCTTTCCTGGCCTTGGCCGGATGCTCAAGACCGACAGCGGCTACGCTTGGGTTCCCGCGAATTGGCAGTTTTAGGCACGCGTGATCAAGACGTTCCCGTTATTCATTCATCTGCGCTGGTCCCGCATTGCCGACCCGCAATATATCTGCAACACGGATGTCTAACTTTTGAAGATGGTTTCCTAATCTTAGGTCGGAAGTTCGAGTCTTCCCGGGATCGCCAGCACGTTCGGTTCCACAACGCGGGCGCCCCGCGGTTCGAATCAACCCATGACCGACATCGTCACGATCACGCCGAGCCCCGCCATCGATCTGTCGACGGCCGTCGACAGGATCGTGCCGGTGGCCAAATTGCGCGGCCAGTCGCAAAAGCGCGATCCCGGCGGGGGCGGCGTCAATGTCGCGCGGGTCATTCGGCGGCTGGGTGGCGATGCGCGCGCGATCTACCCGGTGGGTGGCGCGATCGGAAAGCTGCTGCGGCGTTGCTCCATCCCGGAACGGAATTGTGCCGGGTCGACGACGTCGCGCGCCTTGTCGATCAGGTGACGATCGAGAGGGGATGAGCTGCCGCTGGTTCGGTGGCTGCGGCAGGTCGTCTCAAGCCGCGGACGTCAGTAAAAAGGCGAATGTTGGCAGGGCCTTGGCTACTGTGCATGGGGTTGTTTTCGACATTTTGTTTCCGGACCCCAATCTGTCCCGACCTAGAGCCCGTCTGCGAGCAGCGCCTTGAAATCCGCCCGTGCGCGTTGCGCCTCGCGCTTCGCCGTCTCCGACGCCTCGCCGAGGCCGAAATAGCCGTGGATGAGGCCGAGGCCGTCATGATAGCGGGTCGGCACCCCGGCGGCTTTCAGCGCCTCGGCATAGGCCTTGCCCTCGTCGCGGAGCGGATCGAACCAGGCGGTGGTGACGACCGCGGGCGCGAGACCCGTCAGATTTTTGGCGCGCAGCGGCGAGACGCGCCAGTCGGCGCCGTCTTTCTTGTCGGCCAGGTAGTGGCCGCAAAACCATTCCATGGTGGCGCGGGTGAGGAAATAGCCTTCGGCGTTCTCGCTGCGCGAGGGAAAGCGCGCGTTCTCTTCTGGATCGGCAAAACCTCCGGCGACGTCGGCGACCGGATAGACCAGCAACTGCCCCGCCAGCCGGATGCCGGCGTCGCGGCAGGCGATCGCGGTGACGGCGGCGAGATTGCCGCCGGCGCTGTCGCCGGCCACCCCGACACGGCTGTCGTCGCCGCCGAATTCGGCGATGCGGTCGATCACGTCCTTGGTCGCCGCAAAAGCGTCGTCGAACGCGCCGGGAAACTTGACCTCGGGCGGGCGGCGATAGTCGACGGAGACGACGACCGCGCCGGTTTCGATCGCGAGCCAGCGCGCCTGCCGGTCATGGGTATCGAGATCGCCGGCGACCCAGCCGCCGCCGTGGAAGAACACGACGGTCGGCGATTTCCCGCTGCCGCTGCGATAGAGCCTCGCGCCGAGAAAACCGGCCGCGCCCTTCACCTTGATGTCTTCGGCGCTTGCCACCGGCGGCGGCGGGACCGCCGCGCGCGAGGCCGCCAGCGCGCTCAGCGCATCGCGCGCGCTTTGCGGCGTCATCGTTGTGGCATCGCGCAGCGGCAGCAGCGGAATGATCTGGGCGACGACGGGATCGAGCGGTGGAATCATGGGGGCGCGCCTTCTGTGCGGAACGATTTGCTGTCAGCATAGGTAACGGGCGCGGATGCCGCAATCGCGCTGTTTGAACTAAACAGGCCGGCCGATTTCGTTCAATTGGTAACGAGTCCCGCAAGCAGATGCGCGCGACCTGCCGATAGAATCGTGTCCCGTTTACTTCGCGTTATCCGTAACCAGGCGCGGACGGAACGGGCCGACGGACTTGTTCGTTACTTCCTTATCGAGGAAGTGGTGCCATGGAGCAGATTGCCGGTGTGAACCGGGCGCTCGACGACATGCTGGTGCAACTCGGCGGGATGGTGCTGAGATTATCCAGTCCGCTGCTGA
>CADEDX010000081.1:10228-17144 GCA_902826195.1 uncultured Bradyrhizobium sp.
TGACGCGGACGGCGGAAGAGCGGCGCGCGCTGGCGTGCTCGGTCCGTCAATATTCGGTGTGTGCGGCGCGTTCCGCCGACCCCCGCGTGCATCAGCTCAAGTCCGAGCTGGAAGCGACGATCAGGCCGCATTTTGCGGCTGGTAGCCAGCCGGTAAGCGCGTTGTGCCGGGAAGGTCGAGGCCGGGCGAGGCCCGGCCGTGGCGCTGTCGCGGATCAAAGCGTCTTGAGGTATTCGATCAGCGCCTTTCGATCGTCCGCCGACAGGGCAGGCCCGATCACGCCGGGGATTTCCTTGTCCTTGCTGAAATCCTTCCTGAATTCGTGGCCCCGGTTCGAGTTGCCGCGGATCGACGTATCGAACATGAAACCGTTGGTGATCGGGTCGGTTCTGTAGCCGAGCTTGACGGGGTCGTATTCGCGGCTGCCGAGATAGAATGTCGGCGGCCGCTTCTCGGGGTCTCCGAGCAGGTCCTCGATGGTCGGCACCGAACCGTTGTGCAGATAGGGCGGCGTCGCCCATATGCCGTTGAGCGGACGCACCTTGTAGGCAAGCTCGCCGCGCAGCTGGTTCGGCATGTAGCCTTCGATCCGCTTGCGCTCCGCCGGGGTGGTGGGCGGCTTCCGCTGGTCGAAGACGGCATTGACGGTCTTCTCGACCAGTTCGCCCAGCGCGAACGCAAAACTGCTGCTCTTGATGCCGAGATTTTCGGGTACTGCGACGGTGCGCGCCAGCATGTCCGCCGCCTGCGCGGGATCGGTGCCGATATGCGCGATCGGAATATTCTCGACCACGAGGATCGGCTCGCCGGCCTCGTTCTTCCGCCACCAGTTCTTGTTGTTGAAATCGTAGAACGCTTCGCTGTTCACCGGCGGGCGGTGGCACTCCTGGCAATGGGTCTTGTAGAGCTCGGCGCCCTTGTCGGCCAGCTTCTGGTCGATCGGCGGCAGAATGTCGGCCGGCCATTTCGGCGATCGCAGGCCGGGGAAACCGGTCTTGGCGTTCGGCAGCGCGTCGCCCTTGATCATCTGCTCCATCGCGAACAGCTTGTCGACGTCGACGCTCGATTTATAGAGGCCCTTCGACGGATCGGTCAGATTGAGTTCGGCCGATACGCCGAGCGATTCGCCGGCGTTGCGCACCATCGGCTGCATGATCGAGCCGTTGTACTGCACCCAGTCGAACCACGGCGTGTTCCAGATCCGCGGGTAATGCACCGGCGCGGAGGAGCCGGCGTAGTTTTCCGGTTTCTTCAGGTCGATCGAAAACACCTGGTTGCCGATCCGGTTCAGCGCATCGAGCCGTCCGTAACCCTCCTCGAGACTCTGCGAGGCGGCGCGAGCTTCCAGATCCTTGACCTGCTTGTATTGATTGAGCACCAGGTCGAGCTGGCTCTTCAGCGCTTCGCGGTCGTCGAGCGAGGCGTCCGCGCCCAGGATACGGTCGGCGAAGCGGTCGAACCGGCCGGGCCAGAAGCGGGTCAGAAACAGCGAGATCCCCATGCCCTGCTTCATCGTGAAGAGACTGGTGAGCGCCGGTCCGCCGTCGATGACGACGGTGGTGTCCTTGTAGGTGAAGCTGCCGGTGTGGCAGGCGGCACAGGTCAGGCCGACGCCGATCATCTCCTTCTTGGTGCGCGGGTTGCGCCATACAGCACCGGTCGGATCGAGCATGGCGGTGCCCTTGGCGAACCCGATCGGAAGCTCCTGCTTGCCGGGGATGATGGTATCCGGGATGAAGCCATAGCGGTCGAGATAGGCGGTGTCGCTGAACAGGCCGACATTGCTGAACGGCGACCACGAAATCGTCGGCTGCTCCAGCGCCATGAACCAGTCATAGGGGAAGCCGAAAGTCCGCGTGCCCTGGTCGGCGTGGTAGAACCAGCTTAGCTTTTCCTTCGGTATGCCCTGATCGAGCCAGACGATTCTCTTCGGCGTCGGACGCTCGACGATCTGGACGTGGAAATCCTGCCAGAGCTTGGCGATGTCGTCCTTGAAGGTGCTGTAGCCGATGGCGGCGATCCCCAGCACGACCACGATCTTTGCAATCTTGTTGCCACGCATGGCTCGTCCCTTTTCAAAACCGCGCGTCGGTTATGTCGAAATGTTCGTCTATCAAAAAACGCCCAAGGGCGAATCATCCTTGGCGTGCGGTTGAATATGATACCATCTTATAGTGGCGCAAAAGGACTGTCCATGAATCCGGCTGCGCGGCCCGGCACGTGATGCGCATCGATCCATTTCAGGGCACCGTCTCAAACATGCCCGGGAATCACCAGCATTGCTTGCCAGTTTCACGGCGCCGGCCTGTATGAAAAGCCGCTTGACTTTGACGTCGCGTCAAACCGGCACAACGTGCTCCTCGAAACAGAGGATCGTGCCATGACCACCCGTCGCAGTTTTCTTCATCCATCTGTTGGCGCCCGGGCCACCACGTCCGCTGCCGTTGTGCTGCCGCAATCGTCCCGAGGCGAAACCTTTCAGATCCAGGGCAATAGTCTCAAGATCCGGGATGACGCCGGGCTTTTCGTGAATGATACCGGCGGTCCCGGCCACGCCGTGGTCATGACCCGCGACCCGCAAGCTTTCCTCGCAAGCTGAAACGGCGCCGCTCATGGTTGGAGAGTTCTGATGTTCCGGATCGGCGAATTCGCCCAGATCGCGCAGGTGTCGAGCCGGCAGCTACGGTTTTACGATCAGCTCGGATTGCTGCAGCCGGCCCATATCGATGCCCAGACCGGCTATCGCTATTACAGCATCCGGCAGTTGCCGCGGCTGAACGGCATTCTTGCGCTGAAGGAGCTCGGCCTGTCGCTGGAGCAGGTCGGGCCGCTTTTGAAGGATGAAATCTCGCCGGCCGAACTGCGCGCCATGTTGATGCTGAAGCGTGCGGAAGTGGAGCGCTCGCTGCGCGCCGAGGAGACACGGCTGCGCCATATCGAATCCCGCATCGCGCAAATCGACCGCCAGGGCGGCGCGGAAGGCTTTGATGTCATCCTCAAATCGGTCGAGGCGACGCCGTTTCTGTCGCTGCATTGTTCTTGCGCCGATATGGACGAGGTGGTCCGCATGGTCCACCTCGTCGCCGAGGACGGTGCGCGGCAGATCAGGCCGGCGCTGCGCGACAAACTCATTGTGGTCGCGCGCAACGATCACGACGGCGAGAAACTCGCTCTCGAAATCGGCTTTTCGTTGACCCGACCGTCCAATGCCGGCGTCCGCCTGACCGGCGATTATCTGCTGCGTGCGGGCGAATTGCCCGCGGTGGAGACCATGGCGACCCTGGTGCGGCCGGGCACCAACATGGAAAGCCATTCGTCGTTCGGCGCGGTCGGCAGCTGGATCGAAGCCAACAACTACCAGATCGCCGGGCCGTGCCGTGAAGTATTCCTGGAGTCCATCACCGGGCCTCCCGGCTTCGAAGGTGCGCTGGTCGAGATCCAGTTCCCGGTCAGGCTGACCGCCTAGTTCTTTCGCTTCCCCGAAACCACCGACTCCGGAACGCGCGTGCGTTCCGGCTACCCGAACCGCTGTGCCAAATTACGGCCGGCGGCTAACCTTGGCAGGAGCAAACATGCTTACGATACACGGCGTTCCGCTTTCCGTTCACACCAGAAAGGCAATCGTCACCGCGATCCTGAAGAAGATCGACTACACGTTCGAAGTAGTAATACCGGTGATGCCGGGTAACCCGCCGGCCAATTGGGGCACGCTCAGCCCGACCGGACTGATCCCGGTGATGCAGGACGGAGACTTTACGCTCGCCGATTCGACCGCCATCTGCCTCTACCTCGAGAGGAAGCAGCCCGCGCCTCCGATCTTGCCGGCGGACATCAGGGACTATGCCCGCGTGCTGTGGTTCGACGCCTATGCCGGCGGCACCATCTTCCGGGATGTGGTGGATCCGCTGTTCGCGCAGACGATTGTTGGCCCCAACATCCGCGACGTCCCGACCGACAAGGCCGTGGTGAATGACGTGCTCACAAACGTGCAGCCGAAAATCCTTGGCTATCTCGAACAGCAGAGCACGGGGAATTTTTTGGTCGGCGATGCCATGACGCTGGCCGACATTGCGATCACGTCGAACTTTATCGTCTATCAATATCTGGGCTTTGAAATCGACGCCGCACGGTATCCGAATCTCGCAAAATATCTGCGCGGGATCGTGGCGACCGCGCCGTTCCAGAAGACGCTGCCGGACGAGAGGCCGTTCGTCGATCAGATGGGGCTGCAGCGCGATTTCCTCTCGCTGGACTGACCTCCGCTCCGCCAGAACATTTTGGCCGTGGCGCTTTCGGCCACGGCCGGGATTGTTTGGGTTCGCCTTCGCCGGGTAATTTCCTCTATGCTGTTCCGGTCGTGCCAATGTTGCTGATCGGATCATATGACAATCGTTGCCGCGCAATCGCTCCGAATTGAGATCAGCCCGGGCGAGGCGGTCTCCGCCTTGCTGATCCAGCCGCCGCAAGCGCGCGCGTGCTACGTGTTCGCGCACGGGGCCGGCGCGGGCATGGCCCATGCGTCGATGGAAACCGTTGCCGCCGGTCTTGGGAAACGCGGCATTGCGTCGCTGCGCTATCAGTTTCGCTATATGGAGAAGGGCAGCAAGCGGCCCGATGCGCCCGCTGTTGCCCACGCCGCGGTGCGGGCGGCCGTGGCGGAAGCCGGTCGGCGCTGTGCGGCAGTGCCGTTGATCGCGGGCGGCCGGTCGTTCGGCGGACGGATGACCTCGCAGGCGCAGGCGCTTTCACCCTTGCCCGGCGTGCGAGGCCTGGCGTTCTTCGGCTTTCCCCTGCATCCGGCCGGAAAACCATCCAGCGATCGGGCGACGCATCTCGCTGGCGTCAAAATACCGATGCTGTTCCTGCAGGGCACACGGGATGCGCTCGCGGAGCTGACTCTGCTTGAACCCGTCGTCAATAGTCTGGGCTCGCGGGCGATGCTGCATTTGCTTGAGGGTGCCGATCATTCCTTCCATGTGTTGAAAAGTTCGGGCCGGAACGATCGCGCGGTGATGGATGAGGCGCTGGATGCGTTCGCGGCGTGGGTAGATGGGGTCCTGAGTTAGGCTGCATTGTCGAAGAAGCCGTCGCGCCCCTTTGAGGGCCGCGGCGTATGGGTCCCTAGCGTTCGCAGGGACGACGGCGAGAGTTGCACTGCGCGCCATACGCATTACCATGCGTCCATGACAAAAATCCTGATCGTCAATCCGAACACCACTGCCTCGATGACCGAAACGATCGGCGCTGCGGCGCGCGCCGTGGCCGCACCGGGCACCGAAATCTCCGCCGTCACGTCGGCGATGGGGCCGGTCTCGATCGAGGGATATTATGACGAGGCGTTCGCCGTACCCGGCCTGATCCAGGCGCTGATGAATGCGCCGGACGCTGACGCTGCGATTGTCGCGTGTTTTGACGACACCGGCCTCGATGCGGCGCGGACCGCGGCGCGCTTCCCGGTGGTCGGAATTTGCGAGGCGGCGCTAGTGACGGCGGGTCAGATCGCAAAGCGCATCGCCGTCGTGACCACGTTGCCGCGCTCGATCGTGCCGCTGAATGAACTGGTGCGCCGCTACGGCTTTGCGGAACGCGCGGAGGTTACCGCCTGCGATGTCGCGGTGCTCGATCTCGAAAAGCCCGGCTCGGGCGCGGGGGCGAAACTGGAAGCCGAGATTTCGCGTGCACTCGACAAGGGCGCCGAGGCGATTGTGCTTGGCTGTGCGGGCATGGCCGATCTCGCGCAAGAACTATCAAAAAAATTCGACGTGCCCGTCGTCGATGGCGTCGCGGCTGCCGTGAAGCAGGCCGAGGCGCTGGCCGGCCTGAAGCTCGCGACGTCCCGGCGCGGTTCTTATGCGTCGCCGGGCGTAAAAAAATACGACGGATTATTGGCGCCCTTCGCGCCAAAAGCCTCAGGCTGACTGCGGCGCGCCGTAAATCTTGTCGCGTAGCCGGCGCATGCCGGCGATCCAGCGGTCGCGGCTGGACGCCTTGCGCACCATGTATTCGGCGACCTGCGGGTGCGACAAAATGAGGAAGCGTTCGGCTTCCATGGCCTCGATCACCATGCGCGCCACTTCCGGCGGCTGCAGCACGCCGTCGACCCGCGCGGCGCTCGGGCCCGGCGTGGTCATGCCGGTCTGCACCGATTGCGGACACAGCACGGATACGCAGATGCCGCGGTCGCCATATTGAATGGCGAGATGCTCGGCGAGCGCCACGGCCGCATTCTTCGTCACGCCGTACGGCATTGAATTAAGCGAGGCCAGCAATCCCGCGGCGGAAGCCGTGTTGAGCAGATAGCCGGAGCCGCGCGCGAGCATGCCCGGCACCAGCGCGCGCGCCGCGAAAACATGGCTCATGACATGGACGCGCCAGCTCACGTCCCAGTCGGCGTCGGAGGCGGCTTCCTGTCCTTTGCGGGACAGGCCCGCGTTGGAGAAGAACACGTCGACCGGGCCATACTTATCTTCGGCCGCGGCGATCAGCGCCTTGATGTCCTCTTCCAGCCCCACATCGGCCGTGATCGCCAATCCATCGATATCGCCGGCGACCTTCGCCAGCTTGTCGCGCGAAGTCTTGAGGTCGGCGACGACGACGCCGCGCGCGCCAGCTTCCGCATAGGCCCGCGCCACCGCTTCGCCAATGCCGCTCGCCGCGCCCGTAACGACGCAGACCTTGCCCTTGACGTGCATGTTTGTTCCCCGCTTGTTTCTTGTTCTTGAACACGGCGAGAGTGACCCGACCGTTGCGGCGTGGTCAATGCCGGTTTCCGCTAACGATCCATTTTTTACCAGTATGACCCGCGTCATCAGCATGGCTGGCGTGGGACTTCAGGCGCTCAAGAGCCTCCTCCCTGATAGAGCACCTTCCTGCGCGCCTGCCTGGTCCGGAGCGCGCCCATCATGTCGAGCGTCGG